>JBEGLK010000245.1:0-5612 GCA_041183605.1 Pseudomonadota bacterium | reverse complement strand
CGCCCCTACAACCCCAACGCCAAGCGTATTGCCGAGCTGATGCAGGCCGATCTGGCGAAGGTGGGCATCAAGGCCGAGATCAAGAGCTTCGAGTGGGGCGAGTACCGCAAACGCATGCAGGCCGGTGAACATCAGATGGGCATGCTGGGCTGGACCGGTGACAACGGTGATCCGGACAACTTCCTGAACACCCTGCTGGGCTGCAGCTCGGCCAAGAACAACGGCTCGAACGTGGCCAAGTTCTGCTACCAGCCGTTTGAAGACCTGGTGCAAAAGGCCAAGGTCGTGTCCAACCCGGCCGAGCGTGCCAAGCTCTACGAAAAAGCCCAGGTGATCTTCAAGGAGCAGGCTCCCTGGTTCACGATTGCCCACGCGGTGCAGATCAAACCGGTGCGCAAGGAAGTCATTGACTTCAAATTGAGCCCGTTTGGCCGCCACAATTTCTACGGCGTGGACATGACCAAATAAGTCACCTCATTGAAACCTGCTCAAAAAGCCAGCGCCAGCTGGCTTTTTTTATGGCTGAAATGTCACGGCGCGGACAACATGACGCACTTGAAAAGCAGAACCCAGGTCGCAAAGGAATATAGTTGCAGCCATCAAGTCAAAATTCCGGCTTCAGATACATCTTGAATCTCAACATTTCTGCCATGCGATCACTCAAGACGCGGGTGTTGCTGATCACCCTGCTCATCTTTGTGTTGAGCAGTGCCACTTTGGCTATCTACCTCAGCCAAATGATGCGCCAGGACATGGAGCGCCTGCTGGGTGAGCAGCAATTCTCCACCGTGTCGATTGTGGCGGCGCAGGTCAATGACGCATTGGAAAACCGACTCAGGGGCCTTGAAAATTTCGCGGGTGAGCGCATCACACCAAGCTTGATGGACAACCCGGCAGCGGTACAAAAACGCCTTGAAGAGGGCTCAACCATTCAGGGTTTGTTCAACGCTGGACTCTATGTCGCGGACATCAACGGTTTCGCCATTGCATCCACCCCGGCTTCGGCACAACGGATTGGTGTCAACTACATGGACCGGGATCATATGATTGCCGCCCTGAAAGATGCCAGGATGACGGTCAGCAAACCCGTGATTGGCAAAGTGCTACGGACTCCGGTGTTTTCCATGGCTGTGCCCATCCGGGATGCGAATGGCAAGGTGATTGGCGCGTTGGTCGGGGTGACCGATCTTAGCCAGCCCAATTTTCTGGATGTGCTGACCGAGGGTCGTTATGGCAAGTCTGGTGGCTATCTGCTGATATCAAACCAGCACCGAGTCATAGTGACCGCTACCGACAAAAGCCGCATCATGCAGCCAATGGCCCCAACCGGCGGTCTGAGCCCGCAAATCGACCGCTTCATCGCGGGTTATGAGGGTTATGCTGTTCACCTCAACGCCATGGGCATTGAAGTGCTGAGTTCCAGCAAACAGATCCCTGCGGGACAGTGGCGGCTGGTCGCAACCCTGCCCACTGAAGAAGCTTTTGCGCCGATCCATGCCATGCAACGGCACATGCTGTTCGCCACAATCTTCCTGACCCTACTGGCGGCTGCCTTGGTATGGTGGCTGATACGCCGCCAGTTGTCACCGCTCACAAAGGCGGCAACGGTCTTGAGTGCAGTGACCAAGTCGGACCAGCTACAACAGCCGCTACCCATTGCCCGTCCGGATGAAGTGGGCGCGTTGATCGGTGTTGTCAACCAATTGATGCAGTCCAATGCCGAAAGGCAAGATGTGCTGAAAGAAAGTGAGGCCCGTTTCAAAACCATGTTCAACGAGGCCCCTTTGGGCATTGCGCTGGTGGAGTCGCAGACGGGAAAAATCCAGAATGTCAACCCGATGTTTGCCAGGATCGCCGGAAGAAGCATGGATGAAATGGCACACATCGACTGGATGAGCATCACCCACCCGGATGACCTACAGAAAGATCTGGACACGATGGCGCTGATGAACGCCGGCAAGATTCCCGGCTTTCAGATGGAAAAACGTTACCTGCGCAAGGACGGTACTGCGGTCTGGATCAACATGACCATCGCGCCGGTGCACATTGAAAACAAAACCTTGCCGCTTCATCTGTGCATGATCGAAGACATCAGCGAGCGCAAAAAAACCGAGCAAACCGTGCACCAGCTGGCGTATTACGACCTGCTCACCCAACTGCCCAATCGTCTGCTGCTGCAGGATCGCCTGACCCAGGCCATGCTGGCCGGCAAACGCAATGAGCGTTATGGCGCGCTGATCTTCCTGGACCTGGACAACTTCAAGTCACTCAACGACACCATGGGCCACAGCACCGGCGATTTGTTATTGGTTGAAGTGGCAGCCCGACTCAAGGCCTGTGTCCGGGAAATCGATACCGTGTCACGCTTCGGTGGCGACGAGTTTGTTGTGCTGCTGCAGGACATGTCGCGGGACATGCCTGAAGCCAGAAGCCAGGCCTACCTGTTGAGTGAAAAAATCTGCAACACGCTGGCCGAGCCCTATGAGTTGGTTTTGACCGCTGATGGCAATCGAGCGGCCCAACGCATGACCCACCGCTGCACGGCCAGTGTTGGCGTGGCGCTATTCCTCGGTATGGAAATGTCTGAGGAAGATGTGATCAAACGCGCCGACATCGCGATGTACCAGGCGAAGGCGGACGGGGGAAACAAGGTTCGGTTTTATGAGGTCTCCAAGCGCCCGACAACAAGCCTTTGATGCGTGCGCCGGGGCACCTAGCGCTGTGTGCGCCGTCCCACGCCAAGCGCTGCCACCACACTCAGCAGCAAAACCGTTGCCGCCCCCAACAGCGTGGCAGCGTACCAGCCGCGGTCCATGAAGGCACCGAAGAGCAGCGGCGCAATGGCCAGTCCGGTGTCCAGACCCGAATAAACCAGGCCATACACGCGTCCGGTGGCGCCTTTGGGCGTGGCTTTCTTGATCATCATGTCACGTGATGGCCCGCCAACGCCGACTGCAAAACCGGTGGCAGCCAGCACCACCATGGTCAGTGTGGCGCCAAAAAAACCAGTACCGCACAGCACCAGCAAGACCGCGCCAGCCGACATGGCCCAGGCCACAACACGGTCGCTGTGCTGCGACCTGACGGCCACGAAACCACCCACCAGCATGCCCACGGCACCACACAACATGTAGGCGGTCAATGTGAACGTGGCCGCTTCAAAACTGACACCATGCATGGCTTTGAGAATGGAAACAGAAAAACTCTGAACTACCGCCATGGTCATGGTCGAGAGCAGGAAAAAGGCAAAACACCACCACACCACGGGCAATTTCATGAATGCCAGGCTGTGCTCGGCCGGCTGGCCCGCAGGGTGCACCACGGCATGTGTCTTGAGCCTGTCACGCTGCAGCCACATCAACGCCAGCACGCCCACATACAGCAGGGATGCCGCCACATAGGCTGCGCGCCAGCTGCTCATGGCACTGATGGCGGCAAAAAACACCGGCGCTGCCGCCCAGCCCAGATTGCCCGTGAGACCATGGGCACTGAAGGCGTAGCCCAGGCGCGGCGCTGAAACCCGTTGGTTCAGTATGGTGAAGTCCACCGGGTGGAAAGTGGCATTGGCCAGACCCGCCAGCGCCGCCACCAGGAGCAGCCCGCGATAGTCCGTCACCGTGGCGGCCAGCAAAGACGCCAGCGCAAACAAAACCAGTGCGACAAACAGCATGGGCCGTGCGCCTACCTTGTCCACCACAAAACCAGCCGATGCTTGACCGATACCCGAGATCACAAAAAACAGGCTCATGAGCGCACCCAACTGCGAAAAACTCAGCCCGAATTCAGCCATGAACACCGGAAACAGCGGCGGCAACAACAAATGGCCAAAGTGCGAGGCCGCATGGGCCAGGCCCACCAATCCGATGATGGTGGCGTCCTGCTTGAGGGGAACGGTGATGGCTAAGGTTGGGCTGGCTGCGGTCATGCCCGGATGTTAGCGTGCCCCTCACGCAAAGCTGAACTGCCCCGGCGCCCGGATCGGGTCGACATCGACATGGATAGTGGCCTTCGGCAGAAACTTGCCTTCCAGCAGCAGCTTGGACAACGGATTTTCCAGCCGCTGCTGAATGGCCCGTTTCAAGGGCCGGGCACCAAACACCGGGTCGAAACCGACCTTGGCCAACTCGGCTACGGCGGCCTCACTCACTTCCAGCATCAGTTCCATGTGCGCCAGGCGCGCAGTCAGGACCGCCAGCTGGATACGCGCGATGTTGGCAATGTGGCTGGCATCGAGCGAATGGAAGACCACGGTTTCGTCAATGCGGTTCAGGAACTCGGGACGGAAATGGTTCTTGAGTTCACCGGTCACTGCTTCCTTGACGTCTTCGTAGTCCTGGCCCACCATGGCCTGGATCATTTGCGAACCGATGTTGCTGGTCATCACGATCACGGTGTTCTTGAAGTCCACGGTGCGGCCCTGGCCGTCGGTCAGGCGGCCATCATCGAGCACCTGCAACAACACGTTGAAGACGTCAGGGTGCGCTTTTTCCACCTCGTCGAGCAGCAACACGCTGTAGGGTTTGCGGCGCACCGCCTCGGTCAGGTAACCGCCCTCCTCGTAGCCCACGTAGCCGGGTGGCGCACCAATCAGGCGCGCCACGCTGTGCTTTTCCATGAACTCGCTCATGTCGATGCGCACCAGGTGCTCCTCGCTGTCGAACATGAAACCGGCCAACGCCTTGCAGAGCTCGGTCTTGCCCACACCCGTCGGGCCCAGGAACAGGAAAGAGCCGGTGGGCCGGTTCGGGTCACTCAGGCCCGAACGTGAGCGCCGGATGGCGTTGGCCACCGCACTGATGGCCTCGTCCTGGCCGACCACGCGCTGGTGCAGCTTGTCTTCCATCTGCAGCAATTTGTCGCGCTCGCCCTGCATCATCTTGGCCACAGGAATGCCGGTGGCGCGGCTCACCACCTCGGCAATTTCCTCGGCGCCCACCGAAGTGCGCAACAGGCGTGGGGCGGCGCCTTCTTCGCGGTTGCTTTCCTTGGCTTGCGCTTCCTTCAGCTGTTTCTCCAGTTCGGGTTCCTTGAGTTGTTTTTCCAGTTCGGGCAGCTTGCCGTATTGCAGCTCGGCCACCTTGTTGAAATCGCCCTTGCGCGTGAATTCCTCAATCTGGAACCGTAGCTGATCAATTTTTTCGCGCAGGTCGCCGCTGCCCTGGGCACTGGCTTTTTCAGCCCTCCAGATTTCATCGAGGTTGGCAATTTCCTTTTGCAGACTGGTAATTTCCTCGTTGATCAAATCCAGGCGCTTGCGCGAGGCCTCGTCCTTTTCCTTTTTCACCGCTTCACGTTCGATCTGCAACTGGATCAGGCGCCGGTCGAGTTTGTCCATGACTTCGGGCTTGGAGTCCATTTCGATCTTCACCTTGGAGGCGGCCTCGTCGATCAGGTCGATCGCCTTGTCGGGCAAAAAGCGGTCGGTGATGTAGCGGTGGCTCAATTCCGCCGCGGCCACAATGGCCGGGTCGGTGATGTCGACGTTGTGGTGCTTTTCGTAACGCTCCTTCAGCCCACGCAAAATTGCAATGGTGGCCTCCACAGTCGGCTCACCGACCAGGATTTTCTGGAAACGGCGCTCCAGCGCGGCGTCTTTCTCGATGTATTTGCGG
>JBEGLK010000244.1:0-3761 GCA_041183605.1 Pseudomonadota bacterium | reverse complement strand
CCCGAGGCCAGCGCCAGCGCGGCAATGCCGCCCTCGAGGGCGGCCACGCGCTGCTCCAGCACATCATTGGTCGGGTTCATGATACGCGTGTAGATGTTGCCCGCCACCTTCAGGTCAAACAGGTCGGCACCATGCTGGGCGCTGTCAAAGGCATACGCTGCCGTCTGGTAAATCGGTACCGCAACCGCCTTGGTGGTGGGGTCCGGGCTGTAACCGGCGTGGACGGACTTGGTTTCGAATTTCCAGGATGCAGACATGTCGTTTTCCTTGAGTGGTTGAAATGGATGCGCGATCAGCCTGAATGGTAGCGCTTGTCAGGACGCCACAAACACCCTTGCCCGACGCGGTGTGAGCACCAGCGTGTCGCCTTCCTTGAAGTCGAGTTCGCGGTAATGCTGGGATGGAATTTGCGCCTCGATGACGTCGCTGCTGCCACTGGCTGTGCTGTCCAGCGGCAACAGCTCGAGCCGTGCAATCGGTCCGATCACCATGGCGCGCGTGAGTTTGGCGACGATGCCGCGCGGTTGCTCTGAGGCGCTGGCGCCCACCACATAACGCTGCACATCCAGGTCGTGCGGACGCACGTAGGCAAAGGCCTTGCTGTCCTGCACCTCGCTGTGCTCCGGCGTGGCCAGACGCAAGCCATGGTGGTCCTCGCCGATCAGCATCTCGCCCTCGTGGGCGCGGCCATGGAACAGGTTCACGTCGCCCAGGAAGCCATAAACAAAAGGACTCGCCGGGTGGTCCCACACCTCCTGCGGCGTGCCGATCTGCTCCACCTTGCCGGTGTTCATCAGCACCACGCGGTCAGACACTTCGAGCGCTTCTTCCTGGTCGTGGGTGACAAAAATGCTGGTCACATGCAGGTCGTCATGCAGGCGACGCAACCAGCGGCGCAGCTCCTTGCGCACCTTGGCATCGAGCGCGCCAAAGGGCTCATCGAGCAGCAGCACCTGCGGCTCCACCGCCAGCGCGCGCGCCAGGGCAATGCGCTGGCGCTGGCCGCCCGAGAGTTGCGACGGGTAACGGTCGGCCAGCCAGTCCAGTTGCACCAGGCCCAGCAATTCGTGCACTTTTTGCTTGATCACGGCCTCGCTCGGGCGCGTGGCCCGGGGCTTCATGCGCAGGCCAAAAGCCACGTTGTCAAACACACTCATGTGGCGAAACAGCGCGTAATGCTGGAACACAAAACCGACATTGCGCTCGCGCACATGTTTGTCGGTGGTGTCCGAGCCGTTGAACAAAATGTGGCCCCGGTCGGCAGTTTCCAGCCCGGCGATGATGCGCAGCAATGTGGTCTTGCCGCAGCCCGATGGCCCCAGCAGGGCCACCAGTTCACCGGATTCGATGTTCAGTGACACGTCACGCAAGGCGTGGAAGGAGCCAAAGTCTTTGCTGACGTTGCGGATTTCAATGCTCATGGTGTTTTATTTATGGAGTTGTGTCATTGCGATGGTTTGGACTTGTTGTAGGGGCGACTTCAGTCGACCTGGCAGGTGCAGGTCTGCCCTACAGAGTTCATGTCCGTGTGCCGAAGTGGTGCTTTCCATATCAGGCCGTCGGCCTTTCGGGTGGCAGGGCAGCAGCTGCTTTCTGGTCGCGCTCGAACTGCCACTCCACGATCGACTTGATCAGCAGCGTCAGCAGGGCCAGCAGGGCCAGCAAGGAGGCCACGGCAAAAGCAGCCACCGATTGGTATTCGTTGTACAAGATCTCGACGTGCAAGGGCAGCGTGTTGGTCTGGCCGCGGATGTGGCCTGACACCACCGACACCGCGCCAAACTCGCCCATGGCGCGCGCGTTGCACAAGATCACGCCATAAACCAGGCCCCACTTGATGTTGGGCAAGGTCACATGCCAGAAGGTTTGCCAGCCAGTGGCACCCAGCACAATGGCCGCCTGCTCTTCGTCTGTGCCCTGCGCCTGCATCAGAGGAATCAGTTCGCGGGCAATGAAAGGAAAGGTGACAAACACGGTGGCCAGGATGATGCCGGGCACGGCAAAAATGATCTTGATGTCATGCGCATCGAGCCAGGGTCCGAGCCAGCCCTGCGCGCCAAACATCAGCACGTAAATCAGGCCGGCCACCACCGGTGACACCGAAAACGGCAGGTCGATCAGAGTGGTCAGGAAGGCCTTGCCCTTGAACTCATATTTGGCCACGGCCCAGGCGGCGGCCACACCGAATACCAGGTTCAAGGGCACGGCCACCGCCGCGGTGATGAGTGTGAGGCGGATTGCACTCCAGGCATCGGGCTCTTTCAGCGCATCAATGGCGGCAGGCAGACCCTTGCGCAGGGCTTCGGTAAAGACTGCCGCCAGCGGCAGCAGCAGGAACAAAAAGACCAGACCCAGCGCCAGCGTGATGAGCGACCAGCGCACCCAGGTGGGCTCGGTGGTACCGGCATGGGCGCGACGCACGGTAGTGGCACTCATGATTTGCCTCCGGCGAGGCGACGCTGCCAGCTTTGCAGGCCGTTGATGGTCAGCAACAGCACAAACGAGATGCCCAGCATGACCGTGGCCACCGCCGTGGCGCCAGCGTAGTCGTATTGCTCGAGTTTGCCGATGATGATCAGCGGGGTAATTTCAGAAATCATGGGCATGTTGCCGGCAATAAAAATGACCGAGCCGTATTCACCCACGGCGCGCGCAAAAGCCATGGCAAAACCGGTCAGCAGCGCGGGGGCGATGCTTGGAAAAATCACGTAGCGAAAAGTCTGGAAGCGCGAGGCACCGAGGCAGGTGGCGGCTTCTTCGAGTTCCTTTTCTGCGTCTTCGAGCACCGGTTGCACGGTGCGCACCACAAACGGCAGGCTGATGAAAATCAGCGCAATCACGATGCCGTTGCGGTTGAACGCCAACTGGATGCCGTGCGGCTCCAGGTACTGGCCCAGCCAGCCGTTACCTGCCAGCAGGGCGGTGAGCGAGATGCCGGCCACGGCGGTGGGCAGGGCGAACGGCAGATCCACCAGGGCATCGATGATCTTTTTGCCCGGGAACTCGTAACGCACCAGCACCCAGGCCAGCAGCAGGCCAAAAAACACGTTGAACAGGGCCGCCAGAAACGAGGCACCAAAAGTCAGCTGGTATGCGGCCACCACGCGCGGGCTCGCCACTGCCGTCCAGAACTGGGCCCAGGTGAGCGAGAAAGTCTTGAAAAACAGCGCCGAGAGCGGAATCAGCACGATCAGGCTGAGGTAAAACAGCGTGTAGCCCAGCGTCAGATTGAAGCCCGGCAAGACGCGCCGGGTGGGGCGTTTGGCAGGCCTGACCTGTGGCGGTGGTGACAGGGGAAGCGTTGCTGTGGTCATTAAACAAGTCGTGAAAATGGGTGGGTGGGGTCGACTTCAGTCGACCTGGCCGAATGAATTCGGCCCTACAAATACCTGGCGGGTTTACTTGACGGTGTAAATCTTGTCGAACTGGCCACCATCGTTGAAGTGCACTTTTTGTGCTTCGGCCAGGGAACCAAAGTAGTCGCTCACCGCGAACAATTGCAGCGGCTTGAAAGTGCTGGCGTATTTGGCCAGGATCTTGGCATTGGTCGGGCGAATGCCGTGTTTGGCGGCAATTTCCTGGGCTTCGTCGGTGTACAGGTAGTTCAGGTAGGCCTTGGCCAGATCGCCGGTGCCTTTCTTGGCCACGGTGCGCTCGACCACGGCGACCGGGTTTTCAGCAATGATGCTGACTGAGGGGTGGATGGCATCAACCTTGTTTGCGCCAAATTCGCGGTCCACCGACACCACTTCGGACTCAAA
>JBEGLK010000243.1:0-3765 GCA_041183605.1 Pseudomonadota bacterium | reverse complement strand
GAAGACGCCATCAAGGCGGCCGTCAACGACTATCGCCAAAAACACGCCGAAGCGCAATCCGCATAAACAAAACCTATTGATTCATCATGGCTGTGACGTTGACAGAAGCCGCTGCCCGGCACGTGACCCGCTACCTGACCAAACGTGGTCAGGGTGTGGGCGTGCGACTGGGTGTCAAAACGACCGGATGTTCCGGCATGGCCTACAAGCTGGAGTACGTCGACGAAATCGGCCCCGAAGACATGGTGTTTGAAGGTTTCGGTGTCAAGGTCCTGGTCGATCCCAAGAGCTTTGCTTACCTGGACGGCACCGAACTCGACTTTGTGCGTGAAGGCCTGAATGAAGGCTTCAAGTTCAATAATCCCAAAGAGCGTGACCGCTGCGGCTGCGGCGAATCGTTTCGCGTGTGAATCTCCAATCTGACGATTTTGAACTGTTTGGCCTGGAAAAACGATTCAAGCAGGACCGGACAGAGCTCGATGCGCGCTGGAAAGACCTGCAGCGCCAGGCTCACCCTGACAGGTTCAGTGCCCAGGGCGCTGCGGCCCAGCGCGTGGCCATGCAATGGTCGGTGCGTATCAATGAGGCTTACCAGCGCCTGAAAAACCCACTCAAACGTGCCGCCTACCTGTGCGAGTTGCACGGTGCAGAGGTCAACGCCGAAAACAACACCGCCATGCCAGCGTCTTTTTTGATGCAGCAAATGCAGTGGCGCGAAGAACTTGATGAGGCGCAGGGCGTCGAAGACCTGGAACAAATCAGCCAGCAGTGCAGCCAAGCCGAACGGGATGCACTTCTTAAAATAGAACAGTTGCTGGACCAATCGCTTGACTATGGCGCCGCCGTGGCACAGGTCAGGGCGCTGATGTTCATCGAGCGTTTTGCCGCCGATGTCAATGCTCGTCTGGACCAGATAGAAAACTGATACCCCCTCATGGCTTTACTTCAAATTTCCGAACCCGGGCAAACGCCCAATCCGCATGAACGGCGCATTGCCATCGGCATCGACCTCGGCACCACCCATTCACTGGTGGCCAGCGTCCGCCATGGTGTGCCTGAATGCCTGCCCGACGCACAGGGGCGGGTGATTCTGCCGTCGGTGGTGCGTTACCTGGCAGGTGGTGGTCGTCAAATTGGTGATGAGGCTGTGACCAACGGCGTCGGCGACCCAGAAAACACCATTGCCTCGGTCAAACGTTTCATGGGACGCAGCCTCAAGGACGTGGCGCTGGCCGCCAAGCTGCCCTACCATTTTGTCGACCACCCCGGCATGCTGGGTCTGCAAACCGTGCAGGGCGAGAAGTCACCGGTGGAAGTGAGCGCTGATATCCTGGCCACGCTGCGGTACCGCGCCGAAGATACCTTCAATGCCGACCTTTTCGGCGCAGTGATCACGGTGCCGGCTTATTTTGACGATGCCCAGCGCCAGGCCACCAAAGACGCGGCGCAGCTGGCCGGCCTGAACGTGCTGCGCCTCATCAACGAACCCACTGCTGCTGCCATTGCCTACGGGCTGGACAACGCCAGCGAAGGAATTTATGCGGTTTACGACCTGGGGGGCGGGACCTTTGATATCTCGATCCTCAGGCTGACCCAAGGCGTGTTCGAGGTGGTGTCCACCGGTGGTGACTCAGCCCTGGGTGGTGACGATTACGACCATGCGCTGGCTGATTGGGTGCAGGCACAAACCGGTGCTGTTGTGACCAACGCCACCGACAAGGCTGCCCTGAAGGCCGCGGCGCGCGCCTGCAAAGAAGCTTTGACTGACGCGGAGCTTGTCACGTTCCGTGCGCAACTGGCAAGTACTGACATCAGTCTGGATGTCAAACGTTCAGACTTCGAAGCTGCCACTCAAAGCTTGACAGCGCGCACGCTGCAGGCGGTGCGCAAGGCTTTGCGCGATGCCAAACTGGCCGCCGACGAGGTCAAGGGTGTGGTGATGGTGGGTGGCTCCACCCGCATGCCGCAAATTCAGCAGGCGGTCAAAGCATTTTTTGGCCAGACACCTCTGACCAACCTCAATCCTGACGAGGTGGTGGCGCTGGGTGCGGCCATTCAGGCCAACCAGCTGGCCGGCAACAACCCGGGCGGAGATTTGCTGTTGCTTGACGTGATACCGCTCTCCCTTGGTATCGAGACCATGGGCGGCCTGGTGGAGCGCATCGTGCTGCGCAATGAGACCATTCCCACCGCCAAGGCGCAGGACTTCACTACCTATATCGACGGCCAGACCGCACTGGCGCTGCATGTGGTGCAGGGCGAGCGAGATCTGGTGGCCGACTGTCGTAGCCTGGCGCGTTTCGAGTTGCGTGGCATTCCGCCGATGGCCGCTGGCGCTGCACGCATCCGGGTGACCTTCACGGTTGATGCCGACGGCTTGCTGAGCGTTTCGGCGCGCGAGCAGGGCAGTGGGGTAGAGGCACAAATTGCCGTTAAACCATCCTACGGTCTTGGGGACGAACAAATTGCCCGAATGCTGCAGGAGAGTTTTTCCACTGCCGAGGCTGACATGCAGGCCCGCGCCGTGACCGAGGCGCGTGTGGACGCCGACCGCATGATTCTGGCCACCGTGAGTGCGCTCAACGCCGATGGCGATTTGCTCGACGACGTGCAGCGCGCCGACATTGACCGTCTGATGCAGGACGTGCAAGCCGCCCGCACCCTTGAAGACGCCAAGGCGATCGAGGCCATCACGCTGGCGCTGGCCCACGGCACAGAAGCCTTTGCCGCGCTGCGTATGAACCGTGGCATTCAGAAGGCCCTGGCTGGCAAAAACATTGCAACAATATAAATACAAAAATTAGTTATGCCAATCATCAAAATCCTGCCCCATGCTGAATATTGCCCGCAAGGCGCCGAAGTCTCGGCACCGGCGGGTACCTCGATATGTGAAGCCTTGCTGGACAACCACATCAACATCGAGCACGCCTGCGAAATGAGCCGCGCGTGCACCACTTGCCATGTCATCGTGCGCGAGGGTTTTGAGTCCTTGCCGCCGTCAGAAGACGAAGAGGATGATTTGCTGGACCGTGCATGGGGCCTGCAACCCAACTCGCGATTGAGCTGCCAAGCCATTTTGGCGCAGAAGGACCTGGTGATCGAGATTCCCAAGTATTCGATCAACCACGCCAAAGAGAATCATTGATACTTTGCGGGACAGATCTTTAGCTCTGTCCCCAACTGATTAAGGGGCTTCCATGCGTCAAGTATTTCTCGACACCGAAACCACGGGCCTATCCGCCGATAACGGTGACCGCATCATCGAGATCGGTTGTGTCGAGATGCTGCATCGCAAGCTCACCGGCAACAACCGTCATTTTTACGTCAACCCGGGGCGCGACAGCCATGAGGAAGCGCTCAAGGTGCACGGCATCACCACCGAATTCCTCAAAGACAAGCCCAAATTTGCTGAAGTTGCGCAGGATCTGCTCGACTATCTGAAAGACGCGCACGTGGTCATCCATAACGCGCCGTTCGACCTGGGTTTTTTGAACATGGAGCTGGCGCTCATTCAACAGCCGCCAGTAAAAGACGTGGTGGCCAGTGTCACCGACACGCTGGTCATGGCCAAGGAAATGTTCCCGGGCAAACGCAATTCACTTGACGCCCTGTGTGACCGGCTCGAGGTCGACAACTCGGGCCGCACCTTGCACGGCGCCTTGCTTGATGCCGAGTTACTGGCCGACGTGTACATCAACCTCACCCGTGGGCAGGACGCCTTGCTCATGGACGAGGCGCCATCCACCGATGCCAATGGATCGCGCG
>JBEGLK010000242.1:0-3767 GCA_041183605.1 Pseudomonadota bacterium | reverse complement strand
GAACAAACCGGCGATGCCATGTGGCTTAACATGCGCGCACCGCTGAGTCCACTGGATCCTTCCGAGGCGCAGGCGGTGCGCGAAGGCTACCGTGCCATTGGTGCACAACTTGAATCCATTTAACAACCATAGGAGAGACCACACCATGAACCAATCATCCACCATCAGCCGCCGCACCCTGCTGGGCGCCGCTGCCGCCTTGAGCACAGCTTCGTTGCCCAGCCTGGCGCAAACCAAGACCGTGTTACGCATTTCCACCCCAGCCGTGCCCGATGACTGGCATGCCAAGATGTGGACCGTCTTCAAAGACTCACTCGAGAAAAGTGCACCCGGCGAATTTGACGTGCAGATCAACCTGAACGCGTCCCTGTTCAAGCAAGGCACCGAACCCGCCGCCATGGCGCGCGGCAACCTGGAACTGTCCAGCATTTCAGCCTTCGACATCGCCAAGCTGGTGCCGGAGTTCTCGGTGTTTACCGCCGGCTACATCGTGCGCGACCCGGCGCAACAGCAGAAAATTTTCAACGGCCCCATCGGTGCCGAATTGTTCAAGACCGTGTCCGAAAAGATGGAAGTCACACCGCTGGCAACGGTTTACCTGGGCACCCGCCAGCTGAATCTGCGCGAAGTCAAGAATGTCAAGACACCGGCTGACCTCAAGGGTGTGAAATTACGCATGCCAGGCTCCAAGGAATGGCTGTTCCTGGGTGAAGCACTCGGCGCCACCGCCACCCCGCTGGCCTTTGGTGAGGTCTACCTGGGCCTAAAAACCGGCACCATCGACGGTCAGGACAATCCGCTGCCCTCGGTGCGCGCGGCCAAGTTCTACGAAGTGACCAAGCAGATTGTGCTGACCAGCCACTTGGTCGACGGCATCTTCATTGCCATCTCGAACAAGAGCTTCAATGCATTGACACCTGCACAAAAACAGAAGGTCACGGCAGCCGCGCAGGCAGCAGCAGCCTACAACAATGAGAACCGCATCAAGGAAGAGGCGCAACTGGTGGAGTTCTTCAAGAAAGAAGGCCTGCAAGTCAGCACGCCTGACCTCGACGCATTCCGCAAGGCCGTTCAAACCGCCTACCAGAACTCGGAGTACGCCAAGGTCTGGCCCAAGGGCATCGTTGAGCGTATCAACGCCGTCAAATAACACAAGGGCACCCGCATGATCCGCTGGTTCAAACACGCTGCCAACACCATTGGTGGCGGCCTTTTCCTGGCCATGTTTGTCGTCTTCATCATTCAGATCACGGCACGTTTTGGTTTCAACAAGCCACTGCCATGGACCGATGAAGCCGCCGTGATCCTCTACATCTGGGTCATTCTGTGGGCCGCCGCTGCAGTGGTTCCAGAACGCGAGCATGTGGTGTTTGATCTTGTCTGGAACAGTGTCGGTTATCGCGCCCGTCAGGTCATGCGGGTTGTTGGCAACCTGCTGATCGGCGGGCTGGCGCTGGCGGGCTTGCCCGCAAGCTGGGACTATGTGCGTTTCATGGCGCGTGAAGGATCACCCGTGTTGGGGGTTCCCCTGATGTGGGTTTATCTGCCGTTTGTCCTACTGCTGATCGCCCTGGTGGTGCGCAGCGCCTGGGCCATCTGGCAGGCTTTCAAAGGTATCGGCCTCGAGGCCGAATTGCGGATCTGAGATGAATTCACCTATTACAACGCTTGTACTGGTCCTGGTCGGCGGCATGCTGTTGCGCATGCCGATCGGTTTTTCGATGCTGGCCTCCGGCTTTGCTTACCTGCTGGTCAAAGGTGGTGACCTTGGCCTGGTGGCCGAGCAGGTGAGCAACGGCCTGTACAACAGTTACGTTTTGCTGGCCGTGCCCTTGTTTGTGTTTGCTGCCAACATCATGAACGCCGGCACCGTGAGCGAGCGCATTTTTGACTTTTGTCGCATTCTGGTGGGACGCATGCGCGGGGGACTCGCGCAGGTGGACATTCTTGTCAGCGTGATTTTTTCAGGCATGAGTGGCAGCGCCATTGCCGACGCGGCCGGCCCCGGACTGGTCACGATTCGCCAGATGCTCAAGAAACCCGAATACACACGCGGTTTTGCCGGCGCGGTGGTGGTGGCCAGTGCCACCCTCGGCCCCATCATTCCGCCATCTATTCCGATGGTGATTTATGCGCTCGTGTCAGGCGCTTCAGTCGGTGCGCTCTTTCTGGGCGGCGTCGTCCCGGGCTTCCTGATGGCCAGCCTCATGATGTTTGTCGTGCATATGATTGCAGTCAAACGCAACATGCCGCGCGACGAACCGGTGCCGCGCTCCGAATGGGCCGGACTGATTTTCCGTGGCGCCCTGCCGCTTTCGATGCCCATCGTCTTGCTGGGCGGTATTTACTCGGGAATCTTCACGCCAACCGAGGCGGCAGCAGTGGCGGCACTGCACTCGCTGATCCTGGCTGCAGTGATATTCCGCGCATTGACCTGGCGCAGTTTCTGGGGTGTGGTGCTGGAGTCAGCCCGCGGCAGTGCCGTCATCACCATGATCCTGGCAGGATCCTTCATGCTCAACTATGCGTTCACCGCCGAGGGAGTGCCTCAGGCCATGGCCCAGTGGGTGGACAACATGCACCTGTCGCAGATTTATTTCTTGCTGCTGGTCAACGTGATGTTCCTGGCGCTGGGCTGTTTTCTGGATGTGTCGGTGCTGTTGCTGGTCTTTGTGCCCATGCTGTTGCCGGCCGCCAAGCTGCTCGGCATTGACCTGGTGCATTTTGGCGTGCTGGTGGTGCTGAACATGATGATCGGCCTGATTCACCCACCTTTTGGCATGCTGCTGTTTGTAACCAAGGCGCTTACCGGGATTCCGATTGGTGAAATGATGAAGGAGGGCTGGCCCTTCCTGGTGATGTTGCTGGCGCTCTTGCTCGCCATGACCTTTTTCCCGCAGATTGTGTTGTGGCTGCCGCAAAGCATGGGCTACGTCACACACTAGTTCGACCACGACACAAAGTTCAAGAGGAGTCCCCATGCAACTTGACCCGCATAACAGCCTTCCGGAGGATGGCACCAGCGGGGCTCTGGTCGCGCGTATCTGGCGACCGGAACTGGCTGGTCCGTCGGTGGTGGCACTGCGCGGTCACGACGTGGTCGATATCACGACTAGTTTCCCGACGGTGCGCGACCTCTGCGAAGAAGCCGACCCGGCAGCAGCATTGAGGCGTGCGGACGGTGAACGCGTCGGTTCGCTCGACGACCTGCTGGCCAACACCCCACCCGACAGCCGCGACCCGGCACGCCCCTGGTTGCTGGCACCGGTGGATTTGCAGGCCATCAAGGCTGCGGGTGTGACCTTTGCCATCTCGATGCTGGAGCGTGTCATTGAAGAAAAGGCGCGCGGCAACCCGGCAGCGGCAGCGACCATTCGCACCGAAATCACGGCGCTGGTGGGAGACGATTTGTCCAGGCTCAAGCCCGGTTCTGCCCAGGCCATGGCGCTCAAGCAGGTCTTGATCGATCAAGGGGTCTGGAGCCAGTATCTGGAGGTCGGTATTGGACCTGACGCCGAGATATTCACCAAGGCGCCACCCATGGCCGCCGTCGGTACCGGATTCGACGCCGGCATACACCCGGCATCAAGCTGGAACAACCCCGAGCCCGAAGTGGTGCTGGCGGTCAACTCCAGGGGAAACATTGTGGGCGCGGCGCTGGGCAACGACGTCAACCTGCGCGACATCGAAGGGCGTTCGGCCCTGCTGCTGGGCAAAGCCAAAGACAACAATGCCTCGGCCGCCATCGGCCCATTCCTGCGTTTGTT
>JBEGLK010000241.1:0-3795 GCA_041183605.1 Pseudomonadota bacterium | reverse complement strand
ATGACGAAGTGAAGTCAGGCTGCAGCCACACCCTGCAGGTCATTCACACCCCCGGCCACGCAGCCAATCATGTGTGCCTGATGTTGCTGGAAGACGGACTATTGTTCAGCGGCGACCACATCCTGAACGGCTCCACCACGGTGGTCAGCCCACCCGATGGCGATATGACCGATTACCTGGATTCGCTGGACCGGCTGCATGCCGCCTGCGATGCGCACCAGCTCAAGTACATCCTGCCCGCCCATGGTTATGTGATCGGCGGGCCTGACGATGAGGCCAAAACGGCCATTACCAAACTCAAGGCGCACCGCCTGCAGCGCGAAGCCAAGGTCATGGCCGCCATGCAGGCTCACCCCGACGGCACGCTCGATGACTGGGTGGCGCAGGTCTATACCGATGTGCCCGAGCGCATGTGGCCGGTGGCCAAACGCTCGTTGGAGGCCCACGTGATTCGGCTGCGGGCCATGCTGAACTGAGCCTGGCCGGCACCGATGGCCTGACGGTTACCATTGCACGCAATGATCAAACCGCAAAAACCCGCACCGGCCGCCAAGGCGCTCACGCAAGACGGCGAACGCCTGTCCAAACATGTGGCGCACCTGATGCGCTGTTCGCGCCGCGAGGCCGAGCAGTACATCGAGGGCGGCTGGGTCAGCGTGAACGGCCAGGTAGTCGAAGAACCCATGGCCAGGGTGACAAACCAGACCGTGGTGGTCGACCCGCACGCCAGCCTGATGGCGCTCACTGAGGTGACCTTGCTGTTGCACAAGCCGCCCGGCTTCGATGCCATGGCCATGCCTGGCGAGGCGGGCAAACGCGTCAAGCCCGCGCACCAATTGCTGCAGTCAGTCAATCACTGGGCACAAGATGCCTCTGGCGTGCGCTTGGTCAAGCGCCACTTTGCCAAGCTCAGCGCCTGCGTGCCGCTGGAATCAGCGGCCAGTGGCTTGGTGGTGTTTACGCAGGACTGGCGCGTGCTGCGCAAGCTCACCGAAGATGCCGCTTTCATGGAACACGAACTGGTGGTGGAGGTGGCTGGCGCGGTGGCACCCGAGGTGCTGCAGCGCCTCAACGCCGGCCTGAGCAGCGATGGCCAGCCACTGCCGCCGGTCAAGGTGAGCATCAACAGCACCTCGGACACATCGACCCGGCTGCGTTTTGCCGTGAAGGGCGCACACCCGGGGCTGATCGCCTACCTGTGTGAACGTGTGGGCCTGCGCAT
Source organism: Pseudomonadota bacterium (assembly GCA_041183605.1). Lineage (GTDB taxonomy): Bacteria > Pseudomonadota > Gammaproteobacteria > Burkholderiales > Burkholderiaceae_C > Rhodoferax. The sequence continues at coordinate 2,573 of JBEGLK010000241.1, read as the reverse complement.
CCAGAGCCTCAAGCGCCAGCGCGTGGGCCGGGTGGCGCTGTCAGGCTTGCCGGAGGGCCAATGGCGCTATCTGCAAGATGGCGAGCGGTTTTAAAGCACACCATGCACCCTGTGGGGTCGATTTCAATCGACCTGGCCGAATGAATTCGGCCCCACAAACTCCCCACAAGAGTCGGGCTCAATCCATCAAGCAACTGCCCTCAGCACCGTCGCTGAGCTGCGGGTAACGTGTCGGATCGGGCAGGTTGTAGTGCCACCACTCGTAGGGGTGGTGCGTCCAGCCGGCCAGGGTCATCAGCCCGAGCAACAGACAGCGGTGGCGCTGGGCGTGCACGGGAATGCTGGTCGCGCCATGAAAGGATTGCTCGGTCATTTCATCAAAGGCCGTGCCCATGTCCAGCGGCGCACCCCTAGCGTCACACAGGGTCAGATCCACCGCCACACCACGCGTGTGCATGGAGCCGATGCGCGGGTCGGCGACAAAACGGGGATCGGGCAGCGCTTCCCACAAACGCCACTGCGCGGCGGCAGGCCGGTAGGCGTCGAGCACCCGCAGGCGCATGCCCTGCGCTGCCGCCAAGTCAGCTGCCCGCCTCAGCGCTGTCAGCGCGTCCTGATGCAAATAGGCGACCGCGTGGTCGTAAATGGTTTTACCGGTGAAGTTGTCTGGCGTGGAGTAACGCAGATCGATGTCGATGGCAGGATGGCTGATTTCTCGGAGTGGCATGTTTGCATTATGCGGTGAGGCTCGGCACCATCCCTTAAACGCTGAACAACTGGCCGCGCGCCGCGTCGGTGATGGCCAGCACACAGGGGTGGCTGATGCGCCGCTCGACCGACACCGCGTAAAACTCCTCCACCAATTCATCGGTGTGACCGATCACCTGCACGCCAAATTGGGAACAGGTTTCATCGTCGAGCACCCGTGGCGCCATGAACACGCCCTGGCCTTCGCGGCCGAAGGCTTTCAGGAGCGCAGCGTCGTCAAATTCACCAACCACCACCGGCGCGATCTGGTGTTTGGCAAACCAACCTTCGAGTTGCTGGCGCACAGAAGCCGTGGCGCCCGGCACCAGCATCGGCACACCGTCCAGACAGGCCGGAAACTCGCCCTGAATCGATGGCAACAAGCTGGGTGCCGCAAAAAAACTCATCACACTGCGGCCCAGCGCGTGGCTGAAAGCCTTGACGCTGACGCGCCTGGGCATGGGTTCGTCGGCAATCACCAGGTCCAGCCTGTGCAGCGCCAACTGCGCCAACAGGTCGTCAAACGTGCCTTCGTTGCACAACAGCTTGACCGGCTCCTTGATCGAAAAAGCCGGTTCCAGCAGGCGGTAAGCGATGGACTTGGACACCGAATCGGCCACCCCGACCCTGAAGTCCAGCCGGGGTTGGGTACCGCGCACCTGGCGCAGGCTGCTCTCCAATTCGCCACCCAGAACAAAAATCTGGTCGGCATAACCCAGCGCCATGCGGCCATGTTCGGTGAGCTCGAGCCCGCGGCCATTCTTGCGAAACAGCTTGCGCCCGAGCCAGTCTTCGAGCAGTTTGATCTGGCCCGACAGGGTTTGCGGCGTGGTGTGCAACTGCTCCCCGGCGCGCATGATGCCGCCGGCGCGGGCCGTGACCCAAAAATAGTAAAGATGCTTGAAATTCATGTGAATGCCCCCAACTATTTGCCCTATTGTTCATTTTTTTCGAAGTAAATTCTTCAAATATTCGAATTATCACGAAGTAACTTGAACCTTATAGTTCGAGGCGTGTCTGATTCAGCGACACCGACAGGAGGAATTCATATGCGATTAAGTACCAAAGGCCGTTTTGCCGTCACCGCCATGATAGATGTGGCCCTGCGCGAAAAGCTCGGCCCCGTGCCGCTGTCTGACATTGCCACACGGCAGCAAATTTCGCTGTCGTACCTGGAGCAGATGTTCAGCAAGCTGCGCCAGCAGGGCCTGGTCAGCAGCACACGCGGACCCGGCGGTGGCTACACCCTGGGGCATCGGGCCGATGCCATCACCGTAGCCGACATCATTGGCGCGGTTGAAGAAGACACGCCACCACAAGCCAGCACGGACACCGTGTCAACAGCACCCGACATGGCGCAAGACCTGTGGGACACCATGAACGCCAAGATGCTCGACTTCATGAAGTCGGTCACCTTGCGCAGCCTGGTGCTGGACCAATTGGCCAAAGGGGTCAAGATTGAACAAAAGCCGGCGCCCAATCGCGGCGTGTTCAAAAAACCGGTGCAGCAGGCAGTTCGCAGCAACGCGCCCAATTCGGTGTTTGCGCTGGGCCAGGCTCTGCTGGCAAGGAGCTGACATCCACAATCAGTTGAGGACAGAGCAAAAATGCTGCGCATTTATTGGTCTGTCCCGCAAACCATGGATAAAGTGTGAAGCCCACCGATAAGCCGGATTCTGTGCGCCAAAGTCGCCTTCAGCGTGACTGCCATTAATCTGGGCTACTGATCACTCAGTAGCTCGGTGCTACCTACCCGCACACTCCGGGGGCCCCATCAACGTGTGCCTATTTGGTATTGCTGCGCGTAGAGATTGCCCGTTTCACCC
>JBEGLK010000240.1:0-5054 GCA_041183605.1 Pseudomonadota bacterium | reverse complement strand
TTTCACAAGAGAAGCAACCCGGTTTGCTGCTTGACATGTTGCGGCTGCTGCCAAGCCAGTACCAACTGACGATGATCGGTGACGGACCCTTGCGCAACATGGTCACGCAACGAGGTGCCGACCTGCTGGCCGTCGGCCGCCTGAAGCTGGCAGGCCAGCAGGCACACGGCCCCGACCTGTATAAGCCTTGGGGACTAACCCTGCTGGCGTCGCGTTATGAGGGATGCCCGATGACCCTGCTCGAATCATTAACCATGGGTGTGCCCTGCGTTGGCCTGCCGATTCCTGCAATGACGGAGGTGGTGGGCAAGGCTGCGCCATATCTGCTGGCAAGCGACCACACCGCCCAGGCTTTGGCCGATGCGGTGCAGGCGGTGCTGCAATTACCGCAGGCACAGCTTCATGCCGACATGACAAAGGTGCTGGAAGGTTACACGGTGCAAAACTTTGTGCACCATTGGCAAAACGAATTGCAACAGGCGGCGCAGGCATGCTGATTCACTTCATTCATACTGGCGATGCCTACCTTCCCGAACTGCAGGCTTACCAGAGTTTTGTTGAGACTGCGGGACACCAGCCAAGAGTGCATCGGCAGATCGATACCGTGCCCGAAGATGCCGCCGTCTTGTGGTGGATGTGCGGCCGGGTCGGCACCGACATTGCGCTTCGCTTTCCCAAGGCTTTTCAAATTCACGAATATGCATCAGCGTCAGTACCGCCCATGGCTTGGCTGAAAGACCAGATCAAGCGGCGGCGCCAGGCTGTGCCGCACTACCGCGTTTTTCAAAATGCATGGGTGCAACAACGTATGGGTTTCCAGGATACCGTGCCCTGCGAGTTTCGCGACATGGGGCTTGCGAGCGACTTTTTGCTGGCACCTAATCATGACATCAAGGCAGAGTTTGACTTTGTTTACCTGGGTGAAATGCAACGCTTGCTGCATTTTTTGCCCGTGTTCGACGGGCTGGCGAAGGCTGGGCGCCAAGTCCTGCTGATCGGGCAGGTTCCTCCACAGTTTGCGTTGCATTTGCAGCGCTACACCAACATCACCAGCACCGGGCGGGTGCCCCACGGCCAAGTACCCGCACTGCTGCGAAGGGCCCGCTACGGACTGAACCTGGTGCCAGACCAATTGCCCTACACGCGGCAAACCTCCACCAAATTGCTAGAGTATTGCGCGGTCGGCCTGCCGGTGGTCTCCACCGACTATGTCTGGGTGCGCAATTTTGAACGTCAGCACGGCGCGCGTTTTGCCTACTTGCCGTTTCATGACAATGCAGCCTACTACCGTGCCCTGCTCGGCCCCCGGCTTGACCAACAAACACTGGTGGTACCCGATGTGCGTGGCCTGGCCTGGCACAACTTGCTGGCCGGCATGCGGATCTGGCGCCAGTTGGGCGTGCTGCCATGACGCTGCCGCGTGCCTCGCTGCCGATTGCGCTGGCCAGTGCCGTCTCACTTGGCGCGCAGGTGCTTTTCAGCCTGTTGATGCTGCGCCTGTTCTCGCCGCAAGCGGTGGGGGAGTTTTCTGTCATCAGCCAGATCGCATCTTTCTGGATGACCCTGGCATTGGCGCAAAGCCCACTCACATTGCTGGCTGATGTCCATCTGCCGCCAGTGCAAGCCATGCGCGCCGCCTTGCGTGCCAGCCTGCTGCGCCTGCTTTTATTGTTGCCCATGGTGTGGCTGTGGGTGCTCTTGAGCGCCTTGCCGCAAACCAGCCAGGTGCTGGCCTGGGTGTCCGTGCTGACGGTATTGCAATTGGGGTGGTATCTGGCGCAGCCGTTTACGTTGCGGCTGGGCTCAGTGCGCGCGACCGCATTGGCTCGCGCCTTGCCGCCGGTGATTGCGCTGGTGGTGGCGGGGGTGCTCGCCAGCCTGTTGCCACAGGCCGGCAGCATCAGCCTGATGCTGGCCGCCGCAGCGGGTTACGCCGTGGGCGCAGCTTGGCTGATTCCGGCACGCCTAGCCACCTCCCAAGTCAACGTTGAAACGACGGGTCAATCCGCTAGCTCGACCCAGGCCGACGACCGCAGCACCTTGCTGCGATTGCTCCACACCGCCGCAGATGCCGTCACCGGAACCGCCATTATTTTGATCTGGCAACGCAGCCATGGTGCTGCCGAGGCCGGTTACCTGGCGGTGTTGCTGCGTATTCTTGGATTTGTGCCAACGCTGATTCACGCGGCCTGGGCTCAGGTGCTGCTGGCTCAGGGTGAAAGACGCCATGCCTCACCGCTTTGGGTGGGACTGGCCGGTGTGGTGGTGACAGGTTTGTTTGGTTTGGCTTGCCTGCTGGCAGTGCAAATGCATTGGTTCAACACCAGCTGGGCTGGCCTGTTGCCGATTTTGTTGCCCATCGTGTTATGGCAAGCTGGCGCCTGCCTGCTTGCGGCCTGCAGCCATGTGCCATTTCAGCATGGCCGTGCCAGTCAGTTTTCTTATGCAGCCATTACATTCGATGCCATGCAATTGATGGTGTTGTGCAGCCCCATGGTGTTCGGTTTTAGCCTGAGCGCGGTTGAGCAAGCCTGGTGGCTGGGTTGCGCCTCCACCGTGGGTTTGCTGGCCCTGACATGGTTTTTGGGTCGCCAGCGGGCATAAAAACACCCCTTTTCCTCGGGATGGCGAATTCGATCTTGATCTGCCGCGCCGCCAAATCAAGCCTAAGTTACGCCATCAGTCGTGTCAAGCCGTAAGAAGCGCTCGAGAGAACAAGCACCAAAGGCAGCATTCCAAGCAGGAGGCGCAACCTGTCGAGATTGGTATGTATCTGCACGATCAGCAGACGTCGAAGTCGTAGCATATTGTCACCTTGTGTTATCAGCCGGTAATAGTGAATCATCACTCGGGCATGAAGTTGAGGTGGCTTGAATTTGTATCGATTCGTATCCTCCAACCGACAAAGACACATCACGAAACAATTTTTGCACAACCAGCTACATCTGCCAATCGCAGTGCCGCGCGCAACGCACTTCTACAATACTTGCATATTCTCAAAATACTTTAGCAACCATGATTTTTGTCACAGGCGGCGCGGGCTACATTGGCTCGCACACGGTAGTTGAACTGCTTAATGCCGGGCATGAGGTCACGGTTTTTGACAACTTTTGCAATAGCCAGCCCGAATCACTCACCCGTGTAAGCCGTATCACGGGTAAACAACCAACGCTGGTGCAGCGTGACATCCGTGATACCACCGCGCTCACAACTGCCCTGCGGGCCAGTGGTGCCACCGCGGTGATCCATTTTGCCGGACTGAAGGCGGTAGGTGAATCGGTGCAAAAACCGCTGGACTATTACGACAACAACGTAGTCGGCACCGTGCGCCTGTTGCAGGCCATGACCGAGTGTGGTGTGAAAACCCTGGTCTTCAGCTCCTCCGCCACAGTGTATGGCGACCCGCAATACCTGCCGCTCACTGAAAACCACCCGCTGTCAACCACCAACCCTTACGGCCAGACCAAGCTGGTGATTGAAGACTTGCTGCGCGACCTGTACCGCAGCGACCCAAGCTGGCGCATCAGTATCCTGCGCTATTTCAATCCGGTGGGCGCACACCCAAGTGGCCTGATCGGTGAGAACCCGCAGGGTGTTCCCAACAATCTGTTGCCCTTTGTGGCCCAGGTGGCAGTGGGGCAACGCGAGTTTCTGAATGTGTGGGGTGACGACTACCCTACCCCTGATGGCACCGGGGTACGCGACTACATCCATGTGGTGGCTACATCCATGTGGTGGACTTGGCGCTGGGGCACCTGAAGGCGCTGGAGCGCCTGAAAGATCACACCGAATGCCTGGCCATCAACCTGGGCACAGGTGTAGGTTACAGCGTGCTCGACATGGTGCGCGCCTTTGAGCTGGCCAGTGGCAAACCGGTGCCTTACAAGATGGCGCAGCGCCGTGCCGGTGACATTGCCGCCTGCTACGCTGACCCGGCACAGGCCCTCGCCCTGCTGGGCTGGCGCGCCGAACGCGACCTGCAAGCCATGTGCGCCGATGCCTGGCGCTGGCAGAGCGGCAATCCTAACGGATATTGACCTTTTGGATTGTGTAAGGCCGATTTCAGTCGGCCGCACAAAGCCAGCCAATCACCCCATGTGCAACCCACCGTTGACCGAAAACTCGGCACCGGTGGCGTAACCGCCTTCTTCAGACGCCAGCCAGGCGATGATGGAAGCAATCTCGGAGGGTTCACCCAAGCGCTTGACCGGCACCGTAGCAATGATCTTGTCGAGCACTTCCTGACGGATCGCCTTGACCATGTCGGTACCGATATAGCCCGGGCTCACGGTGTTGACCGTCACACCCTTGGTGGCCAGCTCTTGCGCCAATGCCATGGAGAAACCGTGCATGCCGGCTTTGGCAGCCGAGTAATTGGTTTGACCCGCCTGGCCCTTGACGCCGTTCACGCTGGAGATATTGATGATGCGGCCCCAGCCTTTGTCAACCATGTCCGCAACCACTTGTTTGGTCACGTTGAACATGGAGTTGAGGTTGGTCTCGATCACGGCGTCCCAGTCTTCGCGTGTCATCTTGACGAACATGCGGTCTCGGGTGATACCGGCGTTGTTGATCAGCACGTCGATGGTGCCATGCTCGGCCTTGGCTTTGGTGAAGGCCTCCACCGTGGAGTTCCAGTCGCCGACATTACCTGCCGAAGCGTAGAACGTGAAGCCAAGTGCAGCCTGCTCAGCCAACCACTTGGCGTAGTCCCGGGTCGGTCCGCAACCTGCAATGACTTTGAAACCCTCTTTGCTGAGACGCTGACAAATGGCGGTTCCGATGCCACCCATGCCACCGGTGACGTACGCTACTTTTTGACTCATGAACTTCTCCTCTTGTTAAAAAAATACCAACCCAAAATTAACGCTCAACAGCCAGGGCCACGCCCATGCCGCCGCCAATACACAGCGCCGCTAGACCCTTCTTGGCATTGCTGCGCTGCATTTCGTGCAGCAGCGTGACCAGCACGCGGCAGCCGGAAGCGCCGATCGGGTGACCCAAAGCAATGGCGCCGCCGTTGACGTTGACCTTGCTCGTGTCAACACCGAGCT
>JBEGLK010000239.1:0-3803 GCA_041183605.1 Pseudomonadota bacterium | reverse complement strand
TCCTTGTGCTGAGTCCGTTCAAACAACTGATGCGCCATCCCGCGCAGCGCAGCCGCTTGACCATTGAGCTGCGCGGCCTGTGGCAACTGGCTTGGCCGATTCTGGTGGGGCAAGTGGCCTATATCGGCATGGCGGCAGTCGACGTGGCCATGGCCGGCCACGCCTCGGCGCAGGATCTGGCGGGCGTGTCACTGGGTGTGTCGATCTGGAACATGCTGGTGATCAGCATGATGGGGCTGATGATGGCTGTCAACCCGGTGGTGGCGCATCATGTGGGTTCAGGTGACCTGTCCCAGGTGCCGCACGTAGTCCGCCAGGCTTTGTGGAAAGCACTGGCTGTGAGCCTGTTGGCCATGGCAATCGCCAACCTGGCCATCCCGCTGTTCGGACACATGACACTGGAACCCTATGTGCGCGACCTCGCCACTGACTTTGTCAGGATCACCAGTTTTTCCATGCCGCTGTACGCCTGTTACCGCGTGCTCTACGGTTACAGCACCAGCATCAATCAGACCAAGCCCCTGATGGTGATCGCCTTGTTGTCGCTGGGTCTCAACATCATTGTCAACAGCCTGCTGGTATTTGGCACGCTGGGCTTTCCGCGGCTGGGCGGTCTGGGTTGCGCCTGGGCCACGGTTTGTACCGTGAGTTTCAACCTGCTGGCACTGTTGTGGTGGATGCAACGCGCCAGCCCTTACCGCACCACCTGGCCCCTGGGGCAGTTTGAAGCACCCCATTGGCCACAAATCAAGAGCCTGCTCAAACTGGGTTTGCCGATTGGTGTCACTTATTTTGCCGAGATCAGCGCCTTCAGCCTCATTGCGCTGCTGGTGGCCGAATTCGGCAGCGCCCAAATGGCAGCCCACCAGATTGCACTCAACTTCATCTCACTGGTTTTCATGGTGCCGCTGAGCCTGGGCCTGGCCTTGTTGACCCGTGTCGGCCAATCTCTGGGGGCCGGAGACCCGAGACTGGCACGTTACCAAGCCTGGGTGGGTGTGGCGCTGGCGCTGGGACTTGCCGTGGTGTCGGCCACGCTGATGGCGCTGTTCAGTCAGCAAATTGCCCGCGCCTACACCAACGACACCGCCGTGATCACGATCGCGGCACAACTGCTGATGCTGGCAGCCATTTTTCAGTTGTCGGATTCCACCCAAGTCGTCGCAAGCAGCGCCATTCGTGGCTACAAGGTCACGCGCCCCCCCATGGTGATTCACCTGACGGCGTTTTGGCTGGTGTCCCTGCCACTGGGCTACGTGCTGGGTTTGGCACCAGTCTGGGCCCCGTGGGCGCCGGCACATCCCATGGCAGCACAGGGTTTCTGGCTTGCGCTGGTGCTGGGACTGACGGTTGCAGCCTTCGGACTCACCGCACTGCTGCGCCATGTGGCGCGCAGCAGGATCCCGTAAAAGGCAAAGGCCCCGGAGGCATTGCCGCGCATCCGGGGCCTTTGCGATATTGACACTGCGCTTAGTGCAACTTCACACCCGTCTTCGACTGCAATTCTTCCATGCTCACACCCGGCGCGCGCTCGACTACCTTGAGCCCGTGCGGCGTCACATCCATCACGGCCAGATCGGTGATGATGCGGTCGACCACACCAACACCGGTCAGTGGCAAAGTGCAACTGGGCAAAATTTTCAGGTCAATCGTGCCATCCTTCTTTTTGGCCACGTGTTCCATCAGCACCACCACACTTTTCACACCGCCCACCAGGTCCATGGCGCCGCCCATGCCCTTGACCATTTTGCCTGGGATCATCCAGTTGGCCAGGTCGCCGGTTTCACTGACCTGCATGGCACCGAGGATACTCAGGTTGATCTTGCCACCACGAATCATGCCGAAGCTTTCATGGCTGCCGAAAATGCTGGAACCGGGGATCGTGGTGACGGTTTGTTTGCCGGCGTTGATCAAGTCAGCATCCACTTCGTCTTCGGTGGGAAACGGGCCAATGCCCAACATGCCGTTTTCACTTTGCAGCCAGACCTCAATCTCGGGTGGAACAAAATTGGCCACCATCGTGGGCAGGCCAATGCCCAGGTTCACATAAAAACCATCCTGCAATTCCTTGGCGGCCAAAGCGGCCATTTCGTCGTGTGTCCAAGCCATGATCAAACTCCTGCTTTCTGGGTAATGGTTCTTTTCTCGATGCGCTTCTCGGGGGTCGCATTGAGCACGATGCGGTTCACGTAAATACCGGGCAAATGGATGCTGTCGGGATCGAAGGTTCCGGTTTCCACAATTTCTTCCACCTCCACCACCGTGATCTTGCCGGCCATCGCCACGGCTGGATTGAAGTTGCGCGCTGTGCGGCGGAACAACAAGTTGCCGCTCTTGTCGGCTTTCCAGGCTTTGACCAGCGACACCTCGGGCATCAAGGCATGCTCCAGAATATAGACATGGCCGTCAAAAACACGGTTTTCCTTGCCTTCGGCCACCAGCGTACCAACCCCCGTACGCACATAAAACGCCGGAATGCCGGCACCACCGGCGCGCAGCTTTTCAGCCAGCGTGCCCTGGGGCGTGAACTCCAGTTGCAGTTCACCGCTGAGGTATTGGCGTTCAAATTCCTTGTTTTCACCGACGTAGCTGGAGATCATTTTGCTGATCTGGCGCGTCTCCAGCAGTTTGCCCAAGCCAAAACCGTCAACACCGGCATTGTTGGAAATCACGGTGAGGTCTCGAACACCGCTGTCACGCAGGGCGTCAATCAAAGCCTCGGGGATACCACACAGGCCAAAACCACCCACTGCCAGCAACTGACCGTCACTGACAATGCCTTGCAGCGCGGCTGCTGCGGAAGGGTAAATCTTGTTCACTTTTTAAATCTCCATTGAAGGGCAATAAGAAAAACTTGCAGGACATAACACAGTGACGCCAGGCACACTCGGCTTGTCCCGAAATGACTGACCGAAAGTTGTACGATACTACCTATTGACATACGTAGTTTTTCGTAACGGACAAACCCTAATCAGTTGGTGTCAGGGGACGTCACTGCGAGGGTGGACTGACCCGCAAGTTTTTCAATTTAACCATGGATATCGATTACCGGTTAGCCTTCGAGATGGCCCCTGTCGGACTGGCCCTGTCACGCAACCGCATCATGGTGGACTGCAACCGGCACCTGTGCGACATGTTTGGCGCCGCGCCAGACCAACTCGTCGGCCAGTCCTTCAAGGTACTTTACCCCAGCGACCTTGAATTCGAGCGCACCGGCCAACGCATCGCGCCACTGCTCAACCGCAACGGCACCTATGCCGATGACCGCATCATGAAACGGCTTGACGGACGCTTCAAGGGAGAAACCTTCTGGTGTCACGTGACCGGTCGCGCCTTGAATCAATCGGCACCCCACGAGGCTGGCATTTGGACCTTTGAAGACTTGAGCGCAAGTCATCCGGTCAAAGCCGAACTCACCCCGCGCGAACGCGAAGTCGCGGCCTTCCTGATGGGGGGACTGACCAGCAAGGAGATTGGAAAGTCCCTCGCCATCAGCCACCGCACGGTGGAAATCTACCGGGCCAGGCTGATGCGCAAATACCAGGCATCCAACACCGGCGACCTGGTGCATAAATTGATGTCCGGTCAATAATGCTGCCATGACAACCGGCAGCAGGCAAAGCCATGCGGTCACAACCTGAATCGGTTTTAGTAATGCCACTTCAACCCATAAACGGATCAAGGCAGCTTATTTTCCGTATCTGATAATTTTCCGGGAAGCGGTGTCGGGCCAGCGCCAGCAGTGGGCTGGCGCTGCAAACACTTCCATCACCAGCAGCGCCGCGCCACGGCGGGGTAAACAC
>JBEGLK010000238.1:0-3822 GCA_041183605.1 Pseudomonadota bacterium | reverse complement strand
ATGTGGTGGCGGTGGTGGCGAAGGCAATCAGGCGCCAGCCATCAGCTATACCGCAGTAGTGTCCTTTGGGGACAGTCTGACGGATGCTGGCACGTACGGCCCGGGCCTGATCAATGCCGGCCGTCTCGCCAATAAATCCGGCGGCGGCATGTTTACCATCAACGGCATCTCAGGTTCTGTTGGGAGCAACCCCGTACCGAGCTATAACTGGGCGCAGTTGATTTCTGCAGCGACCGTTGGCAAAGTCAACTGTGCAGCGCGAATTGGTGGCTTTGGAACACCCATCACGGTAGTACCGGGATGCACCAACTATGGTCAGGGCGGTTCCCGCATTACCAACCCCGCCGGCACGAACAATGCGGTTGGTGTCGGTAACATTTCCGGCCCTCTCACCGAGCCGGTTGTCACGCAGATTGCCAATTACATTGCGGACGGCGGCAGTTTTAGCGACAAGCAACTGTTCACCGTGTTGGCCGGTGCCAACGAAATTTTTGCATTGACTGCACAATTAAAGGCAGATGCAAACGCCGTGGGCAGTGCGGCATTCGTTCAATCACTGATCAGCCAATTGGTGGCGGGTGCACCTATCGCGAACCAAATTGCCGCTCAAGGCGCGATTGGTTTGGCTGTTCAAACCGAAGCGGCCAAACCGACCGCCACGCCGACCACCATCGTGACAGCAGCGGTCACAGCGGCGGCTACGCATGCAGGCATGAACGCTTACACGAATACAGCTGTCGCCAATGCGGCAGCCATCGGGGCAGCTGCTGGAGTTGCCGGTGCCACCGCAGGCACAACCTATGCCGCCACCACTGGCGCCAACATCGCCGTGACCGGCATGGCCACAGCGGCCACCACGCTGGCAGGCTATGTCAAGAACATGGTCGCCCAAGGTGCGCGCCATGTGGTCGTGGTCAATCTCCCCGATGTGAGCCAAACTCCATTTGCCACCAGCACAATCACAGTGAACAACGGCGTCACGGACAACTCACAACAACAATTGGTTTATGCCATGACCACGACTTTTAACCAAGCGCTCGCTGCGGCGCTGGGGGCGACACATGGTGTACCGGCAAACGGTGTATTGCTTGTTGATGCATTTTCTGAAAACCAACGTCAGATCGCCAATCCAGCACACTATGCGCTTACCAATGTAAAGGACGTGGCATGTAATCCCGCTTTGACACCAGTGAATCCCGCGGACGCAACAACGGCCAGTTCGCTGGTCTGCACCACCAATACGCTTGTAACGAGCGCTGGTGGCAACGCTGTCACGCAGGATCAAGCCCTGCACTTCTTGTTTGCCGATAGCGTCCATCCCACCCCTTATGGCCACAAGTTGTTGGCCCAATACGTGACCAAGGCGATGGTGATCGCCGGCTGGCTCTAAAACATGGAACTTCACGGAGAAACATATATGAAAAAGCAATTGAAGTTCATCGCCGCAGTTACGCTGTTATTCACTGGTAGCGCATTCGCGCAAACTGCAGGCACCTGGATGGTGCGGGCGGGCGTGGCAAAAATTGCTCCGGATGTCACCAGCAGCTGCCTGTCGGCTCCCGATTTTGGCGACGGCCCCCTGGGCTGCACCAGAAGCGATGTCAGTGCTGACTCGCAACTTGCTGGTGGCGTGACCTACATGTACACCGACAACATCTCAGTCGATGTGCCCCTGGCGCTACCGTTCAAACATAAGATCATTGGTGCAGGTTCCATGGCGGGCGCCGGCGATTTGGGAGAAGTGCAGGCGCTGCCGATGACCCTCTTCCTGCAATACCGATTTCTGGAAGCCAATGCAAAGTTGCGGCCTTACATTGGCCTGGGCGCCACTTATGCCTATTTCTTCAACGAGCAGGGCAGCGGCCGCTTGACAGCCACTACAAACCCGGGTGGCCCGTCCACCAAAATCACAGTCGATTCGAAATTCATTCTGACACCGCAAATCGGTGCCACCTTGGCTTTGAATGACAAGTGGTTTATTGACGTTTCTTACAGCAAGTCCAGGCTGAGCACGACAACCCATATGTCCACGGGTCAGCATATGGACGTGGATCTGAACCCTGCCTCTTACAGCGTCGCGGTGGGCTACAAGTTTTAATGCGTGTGAAGCCATCGCATGTAGTCAAAGACCGGCGGGTCAGGGCGATTTTGTTAGTGCGCGCTGCTCTGAGACTTACTCAATGCGCGGCCCGCTCCGACAGCGAAACGAGCAAGTTAAGCGACACGTCATACGATTCCTTTACCTGACACCAGACAATGCTTTCAAAACATCCCAAACTCGCACGTTTTTTGAAGTAGCGGGTTTTTTATTGTTCGCGGCCTAGAACATTCCCGAGGCGATGTTGATGCTCAGCGCCAAAAGCGTGGTGTTGAAGAAAAACGCCAGCACGCAGTGAACTGTTCCTGTGCGGCGCATCTTTCGGGTCGTGAAAGCAACGTCGGCCGTTTGTCCGGATGTGCCGATCACACAGGCACAGTAGAGGAAGTCGCCGTAATCAGGCAGTGGGCACTCTGGAAACGCCAGACCGGGATGTTGGCCACGAATCACACTGACGTAGTAGTCGTGTGCGTAGTGCAAGGCAAACATGGTTTGGGTAAAGGCCCACGACGTCACGATGGTCAGGACAGCCAGGCCAACATGGGCATAACGAAGTTCGCCTTTGAGGTCTTTGGCGACTGCCAGCTCCGCCACGATCGCGCCAATACACATCAGGGCTGCGGTCACCACCAACAGCAGGATGACCGTGTTGCCTTCGTCTTGCTGAACAGCCCTGGCTCGCATGCGCTCATGGCTGGACCAGAACATCATGTGCATGGCCAACACCAGGTAAAGAATGGCGCCTACATTCCAACCGATGATCGCGCGTGTCACGGGCTGGTGCACCACCGTGTCGGGCAGGCAAATTGCAACCAATACGCCGAGCAGGAAACTGACCAGCAGCCTTGGCCGTGCCGTGAAAAGGCGTACCCACGCTGGCTTGGACGCGCTGGGATTAGCCGGGGTGTCGCTCATGGCATGACGCCTGCGGTTCAGTTATCCCAGTCGCTGCCGCCCCCTGTATCACCATCGTCCCAGCTGGTGTCACTGATGCCAAAGTTGTTCCCACCCATATCGAGGTTGGTCTCGGGCGCAATGGCTTCGAAGTTGTTGCCGTTGTTGAACTGATCGCCATGCGGTGCCGTGTTGTTGTGGTTACCCATCAGGTTCCGGCCAATCGCCTCGGCCGCCATCACGCCGGCGCCAACGGCCAAACCGGTGGCCACGCCACCCATGATCTTGCCGCCCAGACCGCTGCCCGTTTGTTGCGGATAACCCGCCTGCGGGTAAGCCGCTGGCGGATACGCCGGCTGCATCGCACCGGTGCCCATGCCAAATGTCTGGGGACCATTCAAGCCGTTCTGCGGTGAGTAGACAGGCTGCTGAACCACGACTTCAGGCGTACGCCTGCGAAAGAAGAAAAACGCGGCTGCAATAAATCCACCGGCCAGTACCAAAGGCATCAGCCATGAACTGGAAGACTGGGCGGGCGCCTGTGGCGCAGCATAGGCGGCTACGGCAGGCTTGACAGGTTTGGCGGCCAGTTGTGCCCTCAAGGCCTGCACCGCTTCGGGTTTGGCAAAGGGCAGGCCGGGCGCGTAATGTTCAGCGTCGGTCAGTGCCTGGCGTGCCAGGTCCAACTTGCCCTGACGTGCAAACAATTCGGCACGCACAAAGTGCGCTTTTGCACTCTTGGGGTGAGTCAGCAGGACCTGCTGCACCATGACTTGTGCCTCGTCAAGCTTGCCGGCCTGTGCCGTCGCGTAAATCTGGCTCATGCTTGG
>JBEGLK010000237.1:0-4099 GCA_041183605.1 Pseudomonadota bacterium | reverse complement strand
TGGCCAGTGGCTGCCCAGGCGCCACCCGCATCAAAGGGCAAACCGCGATGACGTAGACACCAGGCATCCATGAGGGCGTTGCCAGGGCCGCAATCAAAACCCAGCACGCCTGCTGACAGTGACGGGCTCATGGCTGTCAGATTGGCCATGCCACCGATATTGAGCACGGCCGCGGCCTGGCTTGGCTCGCCAAAGACGGTTTGGTGAAAGGCTGGCACCAGGGGCGCGCCTTGCCCGCCGGCGGCGACATCGCGGCTTCTGAAATCTGCCACCACATCAATCCCGCTAAGCTCAGCCAAAAGCGAAGGATTGGCCAGTTGCAGCGTGTAGCCGGTGCTGTCGTGTAATTGTGGCTGGTGCCGCACCGTTTGGCCGTGGGCGCCAATCGCGGTGACCTGTGACGCGGAAACCGAGGCGGCAGACAGCAGTTGCCGGACCACGTCGGCATAAACGCGCATGAGCGCATTGGCTGCCAGGGCGGCGCGATGTAATTCGTTGTCGGACGGCTGGTTGAGCCGCAGCAACTCCGCTTTGAGTTCGGGTTCAAGTGTTGCGCTGGCATGGGCGCGCACGGTGAGCGGGCTGGTGCTGAAATCAGCCAAAACGCCATCCACCCCGTCGAGCGAGGTGCCTGACATCAGGCCGATGAATAACTCCGTCACGAGGGCAGCAGCCAGGCAGTTATTGCGCGCTGCTGACTTCCATGGTGGCAGCAGCAGCCAAGGCCACCCGGGCTTGTTGCGCCAGCTTGTCGAAAACGGGTTTGACTGCCGCGGTAACCGGCACGGATTCACTGGTCTGCGCCATTTTCATGGGGTCTTGCTGCACGCCGTTGTTGCGCACCTCGAAGTGCAGATGGGGGCCGGTGGCCCAGCCTGTGGAGCCCACCAGGCCGATGATTTGACCCTGACTGACCTTCTCGCCACGGCGCACCATGAGCTTGCTCAGATGGGCATACACCGTTTCCGTATTGCCACGATGTTTGATGAACACCACGTTGCCATAACCGTTTTGAACGCCGGAAAATTCCACGACACCGTCACCAACCGTGCGCGCAGGCGTTCCGGTGGTGGCGGCAAAGTCCGTGCCCAGGTGTTTGCGCCACTGCTGCAGGACAGGATGAAAGCGCATCGAAAACCCGCTGCTGACACGTGAAAAAGCGACCGGTGAACTCAAGAATGCGCGACGCAGGCTTTGGCCAGCGAGCGTGTAGTAGCCGCCTTTGCGGCCAGCGGCCCGTGGGCTGCCCGCCGTTTGCCCAACAGCGGATTCGTCGAACCACATGGCTTGGTAGGCCTTGCCGGCGTTCACGAATTCGGCGCTCAGGACGCGACCGGTACGAAGCGGCTCACCGTCGCCCTCGAGGGTTTCATAAACCACAGAAAACCGGTCACCTTTGCGCAAGGAGCGGCGAAAGTCGATGTCGCCTGAAAAAATCTCGGCCAATTGCACGGCAACGGTGTCGGGAATCTTGGCGTCATCGGTGGCTGCGAACAGGGAGCTTTGAATCGTGCCGCTGGCCAATTGGCTGCTGGCCGTCAGGGCGGCAGTTTCAAGACGTGTATTGAAACCATTGCCCTGGCGTTCAATCACCAGACGTTGGAACTGGCCATCGGTATCTGCACTCCAGCGCGCTGTGAGTTTTTGCAGGCGCTGGTCGTTCAGGGCTTCAGCGGTAATTTGGCGGCCACCGCGGCCGAGCAAAATCTGGCGTGCGTTGCTGTCGTTGCGCAAGTAGTTGGCGGCCTGGGCGTCGTCAATACCCAATCGTTTGAGCAGGGTGTCGGCGGTATCGCTGCTGCGCGTGTTGTCGGTGCGATAGAGCACGTAGGCAGGCGCTGTATCTCGAGAGGTGTCAGAAATCGCGAGCGGCTGCACCGTCTCCAGTATTTCACGCACCGGCAAATCAGCTGCGTCCGGGCCCAGAGACGCCACTGCAAATGCGCCACCACCGCCGCTCAGCAGCAATGCGGCCACGACAGCCACCACGCGCTTGGGGTGTTGTTTGAGCCAGTGCGAGGTCATGCTTGAAAAAGCCCGGCCAATGGCAAAAAATTGCTTGATCAAAAGTGAATCCTGGGATGAGTTTTGTCTGAAAGACACAACAGGCGAGAAAAAACAGGCTGGCTTGCCCACGTAAAATCGACCTGAGAAACAGCTTTAGAGTATAAACCCTGCCCGATTCGCCGCATCCAGAAAAACCCTTATGACAAACGCCCAAACGCCTCAATTTTCTGTATCCGATCGCGTCAAGGAGGCCTTGGCAGTCACGCTGCGCGGCTGTGAGGAGCTGATTCCACAAGATGACTGGTTGAAGAAACTGATGCGGTCAGAAGCCACCGGCACGCCGTTGCGCATCAAACTCGGACTGGATCCCACAGCGCCGGACATTCATATTGGGCACACCGTGGTGCTCAACAAGCTGCGCCAGTTGCAGGATTTGGGGCACACCGTCATCTTCCTGATTGGTGACTTCACCACGCTGATTGGCGATCCGTCGGGGCGCAATACCACGCGCCCGCCGCTGACCCGAGAGCAAATTGAGGTCAATGCACAAACTTATTACCGCCAGGCTTCCATGGTGCTGGATCCAGCCAGAACCGAGATCCGTTACAACAGCGAATGGGGTGACGCGCTGGGTTCCCGCGGCATGATCGAGCTGGCGGCGCGTTACACCGTGGCACGCATGATGGAACGCAACGACTTTCATGACCGTTTCCATGCTGGCACCCCCATCAGCGTGCACGAGTTTTTGTACCCGCTAATGCAGGGTTATGACAGTGTTGCCTTGAAGAGTGACCTGGAACTGGGCGGGACCGATCAGAAATTCAACCTGCTGATGGGACGTCACCTGCAGGCGGAATACGGGCAGGAGCCGCAGTGTATTTTGACCATGCCCCTGCTCGAGGGCCTGGATGGTATTGAGAAAATGTCCAAGAGCAAGGGCAACTACATTGGCATCTCCGAAGATGCCAACACCATGTTTGCCAAGGTTCTGAGCATTTCTGACGTGTTGATGTGGCGCTGGTACACGCTGCTGAGTTTCAAGTCGGAAGCTGAAATTGCAGCCCTCAAGGCGGAAGTGGCGGCGGGTCGCAACCCCAAGGAGGCCAAAGTGGCGCTGGCCAAGGAAATCACGGCGCGTTTCCATTCCAGCACGGCAGCCGATGCTGCGGAGCAGGATTTCATCAACCGCAGCAAGGGCGGCATCCCCGACGAGATTGCCGAGTTGACGTTGCCATTGGCACCGGATGGGGCGCCCGTGGGTATTGCCGCGCTGCTGAAAATGGCGGGACTGGCGGCTTCCAGCGGTGAGGGCAATCGTTTGATCGACGGTGGAGGTGTACGCCTGGACACCAGTGTGGTGAGCGACAAGGGGCTCAAATTGGGCGCTGGCACCTATGTGCTGCAAGTCGGCAAGCGCAAGTTTGCCCGTGTCACGCTGGCCTGATTAGCCCTAGCCGGACTGCCACCCTGTGCCAACTCTTGGATTGGACATCCGGCGATGATGGCCGTGTTGCAACGGGTTAGCCACGCCCGGGTTGAAGTGGCCGGCAAGGTGGTCGGCGAAATAGGGGCTGGCCTGTTGGTGCTACTGTGTGCCGAGCGCGGCGATACCGAGGTCCAAGGTGACAAGCTGCTGGCAAAAATCCTGAAATTGCGGATCTTCAACGACGCGGATGGCAAGATGAACCACAGCGTGCAAAACATGGACGGTCTGGGCCGCGTCGGTCGGCGGATTGCTGGTGGTGAGCCAGTTCACGCTGGCTGCAGATGCTGCGGGCGGTAACCGGCCCAGCTTTACGGCGGCAGCTTCCCCCGACGAGGGGAAACGGTTGTACGACCATGTGGTGGCCCAGGCGCGTAGCCAGCATCCGCTGGTGCAGACCGGCGTGTTTGCCGCGGACATGCAGGTGAGTTTGCTCAACGACGGGCCGGTGACGATTCCCTTGCGCGTGCCGCCGCCTGATTTGGCGCCACGATAATCGCAGCCATGTCCCTGGTTTTCGAACGCCCTTCCTTGTTGCGTCGCATGTCACCCTGGTTTGCCGGGTTTGACGGCCCGCTGGCATTCGCCGTGTTCATCTTGGTGTGTGGT
>JBEGLK010000236.1:0-4353 GCA_041183605.1 Pseudomonadota bacterium | reverse complement strand
GCGTTGTTGAATTTTCTGGCTCAGGCGCCGCACCGGGCGTGTCGCGCGTTGCACCACCACAAACACCACCAGTGCAATCACCGAAACCAGCGCCAGTTGGCGCCACAAGGTGTCGAACAGGATTTTCCGCGCCAAAGTGCGCCGCAACTCCAGCGTTTCGGCTACCTGCACCACCGCCATGACGCGTGCACGCTGCATGGCCACCGGCTGAAGCAGCACGGCCACACGCACCGGGTCACCACGGTAGACGTCGTCGTAAAAATCGACCAGCGCGGCATAAGGGCCGAGCGTGGGCACCTTGCCGTGCCAGAGCGCGAGATCGTCATAACCGTCGATCAGCTTGCCATGGGTGTCCGAAATGCGGTAAATCATGCGACTGCGGTTATCGGCCTCAAACACCTCCAGTGCGGCGTAGGGCACCGCGGCCTGAACTTCGGCTACGTCGGCATCGCCAATGGCCTGGATGTGTTCGCCAATCGATTTGGCCGAGGCCAGTCGCCAATGGCCTGGATGTGTTCGCCAATCGATTTGGCCGAGGCCAGCAGGGTGCGGTCATAGGCGGTGTTGATGGCGCTCAGTGCCTGGCGGTAAATCACCACCGAATCGACCAGAATGAACAAGACCACGGGCAACAGAATGCCCAGCATCAGGTAGCTGCGCAGTGACAGATGGCGCAGATCAGGTCTCATGATGTCAATTTCAGCAGGTAGCCCAGGCCGCGCAGCGTGGTCAGGGTGGCGCCGGTGCCCTGCAGTTTTTTGCGCAGACGGTAGGCCACCACCTCAATGGCCTCGAATTGCACTTCCGCCTGTCCCGGGAACACCAGGTCAAACAAGCGCTCCTTGGTGACGGCCTGACCGGTGCGGGCCAGCAAGGCGCGCATCATGGCGAGTTCGCGGCTGCTGAGGTCAAGGACCTGGCCTGCGTGGTAGATGGCCTGGCTTTCAGGGTCGTAACGCAGGACATTGACGTTACGCGGGCCAGCGCTGGCCGTTTCGTGATGTTCCGGGTGGCGGCGGTGCAGTGCGCGCACACGGGCTTCGAGTTCATCCAGGTCAAAGGGTTTGGGCAAGTAATCGTCGGCACCGGTATTGAGACCCTGCACCCGGTCACCCACAGTGCCGCGCGCCGTGAGGATCAACACGGGTGTGCCCAATCCTTCATCGCGTGCCTGCGCCAGCACCGCCAGGCCGTCGCGGCCCGGCAGCGTCAGGTCCAGCAGCACCACATCGGGGCGGCTGGCACGCCAGCGGGCCAGCGCGGCGCGGCCGTCCACACACACCTCCACCTGCCAGCCGAGTCGGCTCAGCGACCGACTCAAGGCGGTGTGCAGGTCGATGTCGTCTTCAATCAGCAGCAGCTTCATGGCTTTGGCCCGCAGCCGGGGCAGGATTTTGTACGGCCAGCCGCCATAGCGAGGTGACTTCACGGGCACGCGCTTGGTGCAGCGCGTCGGTGACATCGCTGGTTTTGGGGTGTTTCGGCTTGGCGTCAATGCGGCTCACCACACGCAGACCGTATTGCGCAAAGGCGGCCAATAAATCGTCACGGGTGCGCAGGCCCAGCAGTTCGGCTAAATCCGACAGGATCAGCCAACCCTCACCACCGGGCGCCAGGTGGGCCGAAAGCCCTGTCAAAAAACGTTTGAGCATGTTGCCGCCTTCGTCGTACACCGCGCGCTCCAGCGGCGAGCCAGGCCGTGCTGGCAGCCAGGGCGGGTTGCAGACGATCAAGGAGGCCAGACCAGGCGGGAACATGTCGGTTTGCAGCACCGTGATCTGGCTCTGCAGACCCAGGCGGTCCACGTTGTCCTGGGCGCAAGCCAGAGCGCGCGACTCCAGCTCGGTGGCCACCACCTGGTTCACGCCCCGATGCACCAGCAGGGCGGCCAGCACGCTGGTGCCCGTGCCAATGTCAAAAGCAGTAATGTTGAGCTGTCCTTTGGGGGCCTTGGGCAAGTGGGCTGTCGCCACCAGGCCCAGGTATTCACCACGCACGGGTGAGAACACGCCGTAGTGCGGGTGGATGCGGTTGCCAGGCGCATCGCCGAGTTCCGCGATTTCCACGCCCACGCGGCGCCACTCGTGCGCGCTGGTAACGCCTTGCAGTTCACGCAGTGACACCACCGATGTGCCGGGATTGGTTTCTGCATCGGCAAGCGCATCGGCACTGTGCCAGGCTTCGTTACAAGCCGCGGTCACATCGGGCGCACGACGCAAGGCAATGTTGTAGTTTGAGTCGAGTTCGATCAACAACATGCCCAGGGTGCGCGCGCGTTGTGCCTGTGCCTGCCGGTGCAGGTTGAATGCCTCGGTGATCGGCACAGCTTGGGCTGTCTTGCCGCGTTTGCCCTTGGGAATTTGGTCCATGCGTCGAACGATCGCCTGCAGTAATTGGCGGGCATTTTGAAAATCGCCGCGCCAAAGCATGCCAGTGCCGGCGCAGGCCATGCGGTAAGCGTTGTCGGCTGTCAAAGTGTCATCGGCCAGCACCACGCGTTTGGGTGCCGAGCCGCCGCGCTCGCTGCGCCACAGGGCTGTGCAGGCCTGATCGGCCTCAGTCCAGTGAATGCGGGGCCGCAGGGACGGAGCGTGGGTAGGGGGTGTGGCCAGGTTTTGGGGCATGAAGGCAGTCTTGAGTAGAGTGGGGGGTTTTAACAGATCGGCTCAGGACAGTTGGTATTGGTATTTTCCCTGATGTGACCGGACAGCCGATTGACAGCTTCAAGACGCATCATTGCAAGGTGATCATTAACCGAGGAGACTTCGATGCGTCGTGATACTTTTCTGAAATCCATGGCTGCGCTGGCAGTCAGCGGCGGTGTGCCATTGTCGGCACTCGCTGCCACCAACATCAAAATGATGATCCCCGCCAATCCGGGCGGCGGCTGGGACGGCACCGGGCGTGCCTTGGGCAAAGCCATACTCGATGCCAAGGTGGCCGACACCGTGACCTATGAAAACAAGGGTGGCGCTGCGGGCGCGCTGGGTCTGGCGCAGTTCGTCAATTCAAGCAAGGGCGACCCCAACGCGCTGATGGTCATGGGAGCCGTCATGCTGGGTGGCATCATCACCGGCAAGCCACCGGTCTCCATCACGGCTGCTACACCGATTGCGCGTCTGACCAGCGAGTACAACGTGTTTGTGCTGCCGGCCAACTCGCCGTTCAAAACCATGGCCGACGTCGTGGCCCAGCTCAAGAAAGACCCAGGCAGCGTCAAGTGGGGCGGCGGTTCGCGTGGTTCCACCGAGCACATTGCCGCCGCCATGATTGCGCGTGCCGTCGGTGTTGATCCAGCCAAAATCAACTACGTGGCTTTCCGGGGCGGCGGTGAGGCGACCGCAGCCATTTTGGGCGGCAACGTGACCATTGGCGGCAGCGGCTACAGCGAGTTTGCCGAGTACATCAAGGCCGGCAAGATGGTTCCTGTTGGCGTTACTTCGGGAGCGCGCCTGAAAGGCATCAACGTGCCCACCCTGAAGGAGTTGGGCATTCCGGTCGAAATCGGCAACTGGCGCGGTGTGTATGGTGCGCCTGGCATCACGCCGGCACAACGCAAAGCCTTGACTGACCTGGTGCTCAAAGCGACTCAATCCAAATCCTGGAAAGAAGATCTGGAGAAAAACGACTGGACGCCAGCCGTGCTCAGTGGTGACGCGTTCGAGAAATTTGTGGATGATGACTTTGCCGCGCTGCGCGCGACCATGGTCAAGTCCGGCATGATCTAAAAGACAGAAGGAGTTTTCCCATGCGACAGCACGCACCGGCGACCCATTCGCCGCGATTACAAGCTTTGGTGGGGGTCGGGGTGCTGCTCCTGGCGCTTGGGATGGCGGTGGGCGCCATGTTCATTCCGTCCAACGCGGGTTATGCCGGCGTTGGACCCAATTTTTTGCCCTGGCTGGTGTCCGTGGTACTGGGCATCTGTGGTCTGGTCCTGATTTACAAGGCACGCCGCGGCGGATTTCGCAACATGGAAGAGCATGGTGGCGAACATCCTTACTGGCCCGGCTTTGCCTGGATGTCGGCAGGCATGCTGCTCAACGCGGCCCTGATCAACCAGATTGGTTTTATTCTGAGCTGTGTGTTGTGTTTCGTGCTTGCCGCCCGCGGTTTGCGCAGTTCACAGGCGAGCGCACCCCTGAGTTTCAATACCTGGCTTATTGATATTGCTTTGGGCTTCATGATTTCAGCGCCGGTGTACTGGATGTTCACCAAATTCCTGGGCATCAACTTGCCGGGTTTGACTGAAAGCGGGTGGCTCTGATGGATTTGATGACAACCTGGGACTTGCTGCTGCAAGGTTTTGCCACGGCAGCCACTCCGGTCAACCTGTTGTGGGCTTTGGTTGGC
>JBEGLK010000235.1:0-3862 GCA_041183605.1 Pseudomonadota bacterium | reverse complement strand
ATGTTGCAGCCTGCAATTTGTTGGCATTGAGGCTGTGACAGCGGGTATCCGGAGGTTTTTGTTGTAAGCTCATGGTCAATATGCGACTTCAATTCTTTTTAAGACTATTTTTTTGTTTTTTTGCTGTATTTGGCTTTTCTGCGCAGGCTCAATTCCGCATTGAAGTTTCGGGCGTGGGTTTGACACAGGTGCCGGTGGTGATTGCTCCTTTTAAGGGGCAAGAAGCGTTGCCGCAAAAAGTATCCGAAATCGTTCGGGCAGATCTGGAGCGCAGCGGCCAGTTTCGGGTGATCAACGCTCCAAGTGGCGTGTTTGACGAGACCTCGCGCCCTGAGCTCTCCGCCTTGCGCCAGTCCGGTGCTGATGCTTTTGCCTCTGGCAGCGCTACAAAGTTGGCCGATGGCCGGATTGATGTACGCTTCCGGTTATGGGATGTGGTCAAGGGACAGGACCTGGGCGGCCGCAGTTTTGCCGTGTCTTTGCCAGATTTGCGCTTGGCCTCGCATCGGGTGGCCGACGAGATTTATGAAAAACTGACCGGTGACAAGGGTGTGTTTTCAACACGCATTGCCTATGTGACCAAGGCAAGCCAGCGTTACCAGTTGTGGGTGGCCGATGCGGATGGCGAAAATGCCCAGTCTGCGCTGGCCAGTCCGGAGCCCATCATTTCGCCCGCTTGGTCACCTGACGGAAACCAGTTGGCTTATGTGTCTTTTGAGTCACGTAAACCAGTGGTGTACGTGCATAACGTGAGCACCGGTAAACGGCGACTGGTTGCCAACTTCAAGGGTTCCAACAGCGCGCCAGCCTGGTCGCCCGATGGCAATACGCTGGCCTTGACGCTGAGTCGGGACGGCGGCTCCCAGTTATTTTTGCTGTCTTCAAACGGCGGTGAGCCGCGTCGCCTGATTCAGTCGTCGAACATTGACACCGAACCGGTGTTTTCGCCCGATGGACAGTCGATTTATTTTGTCAGTGACCGCGGCGGTACACCTCAAATTTACCGAGTTTCAGTGAGCGGCCAGGGTGTGGAGCGCGTCACGTTTTCCGGCACTTACAACATCTCGCCGGCCATCAGTCCGGACGGTCGTTGGCTCGCTTATATTTCAAGAGTCGGTGGCGCTTTCAAGCTGCACGTGATGAATTTGACCGACAGCACGGTGACGGCCATAACGGACACGGCTGCTGACGAAAGCCCCAGTTTTTCACCCAATGGAAAGATGCTGGTGTACGCAACACAACAACAGGGGCGTGAGGCGTTGATGACGAGTACCCTGGATGGCAAGGTCAAGGCCAGGTTAAGTGGGCAACAAGGGGACATCAGAGAGCCGCACTGGGGTCCATTTTTTAAATAACAACTGAGGAGCAAGTCCGGATGAAGAAATTTGTATTGACTGGTTTGGTTTCGACCCTGTTGGTCGCCTGTGGCACCTCGGTTCCACTCAATGACGTGCCTGTGGTGGATGCCACGGCCAAATCGGTTTCTGCAGATGGTGGAACTGCTGCCGGTGGTGCAGGTTCCGGGGTTCAAGGTGGTGCGGTGACGCCTGTTGATTTGAATCGCTCAGGAAGTCAGGCACCCGCGCCAACGGAATCGCGCCTGATTTACTTTGACTACGACAGTTTCGTGATCAAGCCGGAATTTCAGGCTGTGATTGCGGCGCATGCGAAATTTTTACGCGCGCAACCGGCACGCAAAGTGGCCATTGAAGGACATACCGACGAGCGTGGCGGGCGCGAGTACAACCTGGCTTTAGGGCAAAAGCGGGCTGAAGCGGTGCGTAATGCCTTGTCAATTTTGGGTGTGACCGCAAACCAGATGGAGGCAGTCAGTTTTGGCAAGGAGAAACCGATTGTTGCCGGCAATGAAGAGGCCGCATTTGCCAAAAATCGCCGCGCCGAGATTCGTTACCAATGAAACCTGTCCTGAGCATGCCGTCATTGTTTTCCAAAGCCAGCCTTGTTTTTGGGCTGTGTTGGTGCGTTGTAGGCCTGTCGCATGCGGCTTTGTTTGAAGATGATGAAGCGCGCAAGGCGATTCTTGATTTGCGCCAGCGCGTTGAGAGTGTGCGGGGGGAGTTGAGGGGCGAGTTGGATCGCAACCGCCAGGCTTCGGCCAACGAGTTGTCTGAATTAGGCAAAAGCTTGCTCGATTTGCAGCGCCAAATCGAGCTGCTGAGGTCTGAGATTGCCACCTTGCGCGGCAGCAACGAACAGCTCATGCGTGATCTGTCGGAGCTGCAACGGCAACAAAAAGACCAGCAGCAGGCGGTTCAGGCGCGTATCAGCAAACTGGAACCGGTCAAGGTCCAGGTGGATGGTGTTGAATTTTCGGCTGATCAGTCTGAGTCAAAAAGTTACGACGCAGCATTGGCCGTGTTTAGAAAAGGCGATTTTGTCAATGCGCAAAGTCTTTTTGTAGCTTTTGTCACGCGTTATCCTGCCAGTGGCTATGTGGTACCTGCGCTTTTCTGGTTGGGCAATGCCCAGTACGCAACGCGCAATTACAAAGAGGCCATGGAGAATTTCCGGACCCTGATTGCCAAAGACCCCGCGCATGTTCGCGCACCCGAGGCTTTGTTGTCGGTTGCCAATTGCCAGTTGGAGCTGAAGGACGGCAAGAGCGCGCGCAAAACCTTGACTGATCTGGTCAAGGCCTATCCGCAATCGGAAGCTGCCGTTGCTGCCAAGGAACGACTCGCGTCACTTAAATGACTGGTTTGTCAGATCGTCGTTTTGGTGGACTTGAGCGCCTGTATGGCTTGTCTGCGGCAGAACGTATCCGTAACGCCCACGTGGCTGTTGTGGGGATCGGCGGTGTTGGTTCCTGGGCTGCCGAGGCTTTGGCACGAAGTGGGGTAGGTCGCATTACCTTGATCGATTTTGATCAGGTGGCAGAGTCCAATATCAATCGCCAGATTCAGGCGGTGCAGGCTACTGTGGGCCAAGCCAAGGTGGACGCCATGCGTGATCGGATCAATTCCTATTTTCCTGAGTGCCAGGTCACTTGTGTGGAGGCTTTTGCCGAACCAGACAACTGGCCTGCCATTTTGCCTGAGGGCGTGAATGCCGTCATTGATGCCTGTGATCAAGTCAAAGCCAAAATCGCAATGGCTCAGTGGGCCAGGAATACCCGGGCCTTGTATGTGATGGTTGGTGCCGCCGGTGGCAAGCGCCATGCCGAGAAGGTGGCTGTGGCTGATGTGCTGGAGGTCACGCACGATCCGTTGTTGGCCAAGGTACGTTATCAGTTGCGCAAGGCATTTCCGGCATCTCGCACCAGCAAAAAAATGGGCGTGACCTGTGTCTACAGCCCGGAGGCTGTGGCGCCGCCTGATGCCTCTTGTGATGTCACAGGGGATGGCAGTTTGAACTGCCACGGTTTCGGATCGTTGGTAACGGTCACTGCAAGTTTTGGTCTGTGCGCTGCAGGCGTGATTTTGAATAAATTGAGCGCGGCAAGTTCATAAACGCTCAAAATTTGTTTATAATTTGAGGCTTACTGGAACGCAACGAAAGTTGTGTTTGGGATGTTAGCTCAGTTGGTAGAGCAGCGGACTTTTAATCCGTTTGTCGTGGGTTCGACCCCCGCACATCCCACCAATTTCATAAAAGCCCGATCCTTACCGATCGGGCTTTTTCATTGGTACTTGGGTGAATTAGTGTTGGCTCAAGCCCTCAACTTGTTCTGCAAGTCGTAACATTCAGGGTCTCAAGGAAACAACATGTCCGCCATTCTCTCCTCCCTGAACGATGATTTGGGTGGTGACCGCCAGGTCGCCCAGTTGCGTATTCCGCCGCATTCCATTGAAGCGGAGTCCAGCGTGCTCGGCAGCCTGTTGCTTGACAATGCCGCCTGGGA
>JBEGLK010000234.1:0-6680 GCA_041183605.1 Pseudomonadota bacterium | reverse complement strand
CTACGCAGATTTGAATGGCAGTAACTGGCGCTTGAAAGACTACGAAGCGCGCGGTGGTTATCAGGCTTTGCGCAAGGTGCTGGGTCTTGATGGTAGTGACGGGCTGACACAAGACCAGGTGATTGCCACCGTCAAGGAGTCGGGTCTGCGTGGGCGCGGTGGTGCGGGTTTTCCGACCGGTCTCAAGTGGAGCTTTATGCCGCGTCAGTTTCCGGGGCAAAAGTACCTGGTTTGTAACTCGGATGAGGGTGAACCCGGGACCTGCAAGGATCGCGAGATCATGCAATTCAATCCACACATCGTGATTGAAGGAATGATCATTGCCGCCTATGCGATGGGCATTTCGGTCGGTTACAACTACATTCACGGCGAGATTTTTCAAACTTATCAACGTTTCGAGGAAGCCCTGGAAGAAGCGCGCGCCGCGGGTCTGTTGGGTAACAACATCCTGGGCAGTAACTTCTCTTTTCAGTTGCACGCTGCGCATGGTTTTGGTGCCTATATTTGCGGCGAAGAAACCGGTCTGCTGGAGTCGCTCGAGGGCAAAAAAGGTCAGCCTCGCTTCAAGCCACCATTCCCTGCCAGTTTTGGCCTGTACGGCAAACCCACCACGATCAACAACACGGAGACCTTTGCGGCCGTGCCATGGATCATTCGTAACGGCGGTCAAGCCTACCTCGAATGTGGCAAGCCCAACAACGGTGGCACCAAGATTTATTCGGTTAGCGGCGATGTCGAACTGCCGGGCAACTATGAAGTCCCGATGGGAACGTCTTTTGCCCAGTTGCTGGAGTTGGCCGGTGGTGTGCGCAAGGGACGCCAGCTCAAGGCCGTGATTCCCGGTGGTTCATCTTCCCCGGTATTGCCGGCATCGGTCATGATGGATTGCACCATGGACTATGACTCGATTTCCAAGGCGGGTTCCATGCTGGGTTCTGGCGCGGTGATTGTGCTGGATGATTCGCGCTGCATGGTCAAGAGCCTGCAACGTTTGAGTTACTTCTACATGCACGAGTCCTGCGGTCAGTGCACGCCTTGCCGTGAAGGGACAGGCTGGCTCTCGCGTGTGGTGGATCGCATTGAAACCGGTCATGGCCGGATGTCTGACCTGGAGTTGTTGAACTCTGTGGCCGAAAACATTCAAGGGCGCACGATTTGCGCCCTGGGTGATGCCGCCGCGATGCCGGTGCGCGCCATGCTCAAGCATTTCATGCCCGAATTTGAATACCATGTGGCTCACAAGACCTGCATGGTTCCTGCTTACGTTTGAGCGAGTCCCAAGATGATTGAAATTGAACTCGACGGCAAAAAGGTTGATATCGCGGAAGGCAGCACGGTCATGCATGCGGCTGAAAAAGCGGGAACCTTTATTCCTCATTTCTGCTACCACAAGAAACTCAGCATCGCGGCCAGCTGTCGCATGTGTCTGGTAGACATTGAAAAAATGCCCAAACCCATGCCGGCTTGTGCCACATCGGTGACACAGGGCATGGTTGTCCATACCAAAACCGACAAGGCCATCAAGGCGCAGCAGTCGGTGATGGAGTTCCTGCTGATCAACCACCCGCTGGATTGCCCGATTTGTGACCAGGGTGGTGAATGTCAGTTGCAGGACATTGCAGTAGGTTACGGTTCCTCGTCTTCCCGTTACCAGGAAGAGAAGCGTGTTGTTCCCGTCAAGGATGTCGGCCCGTTGATCTCGATGCAAGAGATGACACGTTGCATCCATTGCACCCGTTGTGTCCGTTTTGGCCAGGAGATTGCTGGTGTCATGGAGCTGGGCATGTCGCATCGCGGCGAGCACGCTCAAATCGAAACCTTCCTGGGTCAAACCATTGACTCCGAGTTGTCGGGCAACATGATCGACATCTGCCCGGTGGGTGCATTGACCAGCAAGCCGTTCCGTTACAGCGCCCGTACCTGGGAGTTGTCGCGCCGCAAGTCGGTCAGCCCGCATGATTCGACTGGTGCCAATCTCATTGTGCAGGTGAAAAACAAACGCGTCATGCGTGTTGTGCCGTTCGAGAATGAAGCCGTCAACGAGTGCTGGATTGCCGACCGTGACCGTTTCTCCTATGAAGCCCTGAACAGCGAAGATCGCCTGACCACACCGATGATCAAGCAGGGTGGTGAGTGGAAGGCTGTCGATTGGCAGGTCGCACTTGAATACGTGGCCAACGGGCTCAAAGACATTCGTGCTGACCATGGTGCTGCCAGCTTGGGGGCTCTGGTGAGTCCGCATGCCACGCTCGAAGAGCAGCATCTTGCTGTCAAGCTCATGCAAGGGCTGGGCAGTGGCAATATAGATTACCGTTTGCGCAACGCCGAGTTCCCGGTGGCAGAAGGCGTGCGATATCTCGGAACCTCGATTGCTTCCCTGTCAGAACTGCAGAGTGTGCTCGTCGTCGGTTCCAGCTTGCGCAAGGAGCATCCGCTGTTTGCCCAGCGCATCCGGCAGTCGGCGCGCAAGGGTTGTGTGGTTAGTTCGATCGCTTCAGGTCATGGCGATTGGGCCATGCCTGTGGCGCATCAGATTGAAGTGCCAGCAGCGCAGTGGGTGCAAGCGCTGGCCGCCGTCGCCGCAGCCGTGGCTACAGAAAAAGGTATCGTTGCACCTGTTGCAGTCGCTACGAACGACACCGCAGTCGCTGTGGCACGTGCCTTGATGGCCGGCGAGCGCAAAGCGATTTTGTTGGGCAATGGTGCTGCGCATCATGCACAGGCGTCCAGCTTGCTGGCCTTGGCGCAATGGCTGGGTGAACAAACCGGCGCCAGTTTTGGTTATTTGACCGAAGCAGCTAACACCGTAGGCGCCCAGTTGGTGGGTGCACTGCCCGCAGCCGGTGCGCTCAATGCAGGGCAAATGCTGGGCGGCGCGCTCAAGGCTGTCCTCCTGTTGAACACCGAACCCGAGTTCGACTCCGCCGCGGGATTGAAAGCGGTTGAAGCACTGGGCAAGGCGCAGATGGTGGTGTCCTTGAATCCGTTCAAGGCCAACATGGCATTTTGTGACGTGATCCTGCCAGTATCGCCATTTACCGAAACCTCCGGCACCTTTGTGAATGCAGAAGGGCGCGCCCAAAGCTTCCATGCCGTGGTGCAACCTTTGGGTGAGACACGACCAGCCTGGAAGGTGTTGCGTGTGCTGGCCAATATGCTCGATGTACCGGGTTTTGACTTCAACTCGTCAGAGGAAATCCTGCAGGATATTGCCGGTCTTACTTCGGGTGAGAGTTTGCTGGTGGCGCCTGAGCGTCTCAGCAATCACACTGCAGCGACCATCCAGCTGAACACAGCGGCTGAAGCACCGGTGGTGGCAGGTATTTATCAACTGGATGGCATCGTGCGCCGCGCACCTGCGCTGCAACTCACGGCAGATGCCCGGGCCGCTGAGACTCTGGAGGTGGCAGCATGAGCGACTTCGTATTCTCTTTCGGCCAGGGGTTGCTGAATGAATCCTGGTGGACCGGCCTCGCCTGGCCCGTGATCTGGGCGCTGCTCAAGGTTGTTGTGGTCCTGATGATTGTGATGGGTGCTGTGACCTATGCAACGCTCTGGGAGCGCAAGTTGCTTGGTTGGGTTCAGATTCGCCTTGGGCCGAATCGTGTCGGACCCTGGGGACTGTTGCAGCCGATTGCCGATGCGCTGAAGCTGATGACCAAGGAGGTCGTTCGCCCCTCCAATTCCGACAAGTTCCTGTTCTACCTCGGTCCGGTCATGACGGTTGCGCCCGCGTTGGCAGCTTGGGCGGTCATTCCGTTCGGACCCGAAGTCGCGGTAGCCAACGTCAATGCCGGCTTATTGTTGCTGATGGCGATTTCTTCGATGGAATTGTTGCTGATGGCGATTTCTTCGATGGAAGTTTATGGCGTGATTGTTGCGGGCTGGGCCTCCAACTCCAAGTACGCCTTCCTTGGTGCCTTGCGTGCTTCTGCACAAATGGTCAGTTATGAAATTGCCATGGGCTTTTGCTTCCTGATTGTGCTCATGGTGTCGTCGAGCCTGAATCTGTCAGATATCGTGGCGGGTCAGGGCAAGGGTTACTTCGCGCAGATGGGCCTGAACTTCCTGTCATGGAACTGGTTGCCCTTGTTGCCGATCGTGGTGGTTTATTTTGTTTCCGGTCTGGCTGAAACCAATCGCACGCCGTTTGACGTGATCGAAGGCGAGTCCGAAATTGTGGCTGGCCACATGGTGGAGTATTCGGGCATGTCCTGGGCCATGTTCCAAATGGCCGAATACGCCAGTATCTGGTTGATTTCGATCCTGTCGGTCACGATGTTCTTTGGCGGCTGGATGTCGCCGGTGGACAACGCTTTCTTCAACATGATTCCGGGCTGGATCTGGCTTGGCATCAAGACCTTCTGCGTGATGACGGTCTTCATTTGGGTGCGTGTGACTTTTCCCCGGTTCCGTTATGACCAGATCATGCGCCTGGGTTGGAAGATCTTCATTCCAGTGACCTTGGTGTGGCTGGTGGTGGTTGGGGTATGGATGCAGACCCCCTGGAACATTTGGAAGTAATTCGAGCTGTTTATGACTACCCCAACTTTAAATACTGTTAAAAACCCGGTCGGACAGGCCTTCTCCCTGAAGGACTTTCTGTCGAGTTTCATGCTGGTCGAGCTGCTCAAAGGCATGAAGCTCACGGGCAAATACGCATTTCGAAGCAAGATCACACTCGAATATCCCGAGGAGAAAACACCGCTGTCACCACGTTTTCGGGGTTTGCACGCCCTGCGCCGTTATGAAAACGGTGAAGAGCGCTGCATTGCCTGCAAATTGTGTGAGGCCGTCTGCCCGGCGATGGCGATCACCATCGAGTCGGAAGTCCGTGACGATGGTTCGCGCCGTACCAGCCGTTACGACATTGACCTGACCAAATGCATTTTCTGCGGTTTTTGTGAAGAAAGCTGCCCGGTTGATTCGATCGTCGAAACACACATTCTGGAATACCACGGTGAACAACGAGGCGACCTGTACTTCACCAAGGAAATGCTGTTGGCCGTGGGGGATCGTTATGAGTCCCAGATCGCTGCCAACAAGGCCGCAGATGCCAAGTACCGCTGACCATACAGAAAGATAAGTTAACCATGGATGTCAAGACGGGTTTGTTCTACATATTTGCGACCATATTGTTGCTGGCAGCGTTTCGTGTCATCACGGCCCGCAATCCGGTGCATGCGGTGCTGTTTCTGGTGCTGTCATTTTTTCAGGCTTCCATGATCTGGATGCTGCTCAAGGCTGAGTTTCTGGCGATCACGCTGGTGCTGGTGTATGTCGGTGCCGTGATGGTGCTGTTCCTGTTTGTGGTGATGATGCTCGACATCAACATGGACAGCATCCGCAAGGGTTTCTGGAAACATTTTCCGATGGCTGCGGTGCTGGGTGCGCTCATCATTGTCGAAATGTCTGCTGTGCTGATGTCCGGGTTTACTGCTACCTCGGCGCCAGCAGCCAGCGCGGGCCAGGCCGCAGTGGCCGTGTCCAACTCCAAGGCACTCGGTGTTTTGCTTTACACCAAATATCTGTATCCGCTTGAAATTGCCACCGCCATCTTGTTGGTGGGCATGATCGCGGCGATTGCTTTGACCTTGCGCCAACGCAAGGATGTCAAGGCCACCAGGCCGGAAGATCAGGTTCGCGTGAAATGGGCGGATCGATTGGTGGTTCTGAAGATGGATGCCACCCAAACTGCAGCGCCAGCGCCTGCCGCTGAGACTGTCATCGTGGAGAACAAAGCATGACGCTTACCCTGGGTCACTTTCTGTCATTGGGGGCCATCCTGTTTGCTCTCTCCGTGATCGGCATTTTTCTCAATCGAAAAAACCTGATCGTTTTGTTGATGGCCATCGAACTCATGTTGCTGGCTGTCAACACCAACTTCATTGCGTTCTCACATTATTTAGGTGACTTGAACGGACAGATTTTTGTCTTCTTCATCCTGACGGTCGCGGCTGCCGAGACTGCCATTGGTCTTGCCATTCTGGTTGTGTTGTTCCGCCTCAAATCGAATATCAATGTGGACGAACTTGATTCGCTGAAGGGTTAACAAAAATGAGTCAAACCCTTTCCTCCTCAAACTTGCTGATCGTTGCCTTGGCCCCTTTGGTGGGTGCCATTGCTGCTGGCGTGCTGGGCACCAAATTTGGCGGTAACGTCATTGGTCGCCGCATGTCGCACTCCCTGACCATTCTGGGCGTGCTGGTGTCCTTTGTTCTCTCGGCCATGACGCTGCAAAGTGTGGTGGTGGATGGTGCCCGTTTTAACGAGACCATTTACACATGGATGGTGGTGGGTGGCCTCAAGATGGAGGTCGGCTTCCTGGTGGACGGCCTGACCGCCATGATGATGTGTGTGGTCACCTTTGTGTCCTTGATGGTGCACCTCTACACCGTTGGGTACATGGAGGAAGACGAAGGCTACAACCGCTTTTTTGCCTATATTTCCCTGTTCACTTTTTCGATGTTGATGCTCGTCATGAGCAACAACATGCTGCAGCTGTTCTTCGGTTGGGAGGCGGTGGGCCTGGTGTCTTACCTGCTGATCGGTTTCTGGTTCAACAAGCCCAGCGCCATTTTTGCCAACATGAAGGCCTTCCTGGTGAACCGGGTCGGTGACTTCGGCTTCATTCTCGGTATCGGTTTGCTCGCTGCTTACACCGGTTCGCTCAACTACGG
>JBEGLK010000233.1:0-7038 GCA_041183605.1 Pseudomonadota bacterium | reverse complement strand
ATCCGCAAATTTCATGGCAAGACCATGGTCATCAAGTATGGTGGCAACGCCATGACCGACCCTGCTTTGCAGGCTGCGTTTGCCGAAGACGTTGTGCTTCTCAAACTGGTCGGCATCAACCCCGTAGTGGTGCATGGGGGCGGTCCTCAGATTGAAACGGCGCTCAAGCGCCTGGGCAAAAAAGGGGAATTCATCCAGGGCATGCGTGTCACGGATGCCGAGACCATGGAAGTGGTCGAATGGGTGTTGGGGGGCGAGGTGCAGCAGGACATTGTGGGCCTGATCAACCAGGCCGGCGGCAAGGCGGTGGGCCTGACAGGGCGCGATGGCGGCATGATCCGCGCGCAAAAGTTGCGAATGCTCGACAACGCCGACCCCAGCATCGAGCACGATGTTGGCCAGGTGGGTGACATCGTCAGCATTGACCCCAGCGTGGTCAAGGCGCTGCAGGATGACGCCTTCATCCCAGTCATCAGTCCGATCGGGTTTGGTGAAAACAACGAGAGTTACAACATCAACGCCGACGTGGTGGCCGCCAAATTGGCCATGGTACTCAAGGCAGAAAAACTCATGATGTTGACCAACATCAGTGGTGTTCTCAACAAGGCAGGTGAGTTGCTGACGGAATTGACTGCGCGCCAGATCGATGGACTGTTCGCCGACGGCACCTTGAGCGGCGGTATGTTGCCAAAAATCGCCGGGGCGCTGGATGCGGCCAAGAGCGGCGTCAACTCGGTGCACATCATTGATGGGCGTGTGCCCCATGTGCTGCTGCTGGAAATCTTGACGGATCAGGCTTTTGGCACCATGATCCGTTCGCATTGACGGTTGAACTGGTGGAGACAGGCGGGATCGAACCGCCGACCTATTGATTGCGAACCAATCGCTCTCCCAACTGAGCTATGCCCCCGCAGGAGCGCATTCTAGGAAGGAACTGGGTTTAAATATACCCCATGGAAAACAAATCACATGCACTGGCCGCCGGCCTGTTTGTCTTGTTTGTCACCGCCTTGCTGGTCGCGCTGGCGATCTGGCTGACGCGCGACACGCGCCAGTTGCGCAGTTATGAACTGACGGGCCAGGTCAACCTGAGTGGTTTACAGCCACAGGCCAATGTGCGTTACCAGGGGGTGCCGGTGGGTAAGGTGACCAGCATCAGTCTTGACCCCGAGATCCGCGGGCATGTGTTGGTGCGTATTGCGGTCGACGAAATGGCGCCCGTCAGCACCAGCACCTTTGCCACGTTGGGTTATCAGGGTGTCACCGGGCTGGCCTTCATTCAGCTTGACGACAACAAACCGGCCAACGGTGTAACTGCGCCATTGGTGCCGCTGGCTGACAACAGCCGTATTCCGCTCAAACCCGGTTTGATGAGCAAACTCAGCGATCGGGGTGAACGCGTGTTGGGCCAACTCGAGGAGGCCAGCCAGCATCTCAATCTGTTGCTCTCCGCCCAGAACCAGCAAACCCTGATGAACACCATGGGCAATCTGGGCCAAGCGGCCCATGAGATTCAAAAATTGACAGCACAAACCCGCATTCTGCTACCCGAATTGGCGCAAGGCACGCGTGACGGTCTTGCCGCGCTGAAAGCCACCTCGGTGCGCCTGGGTGACAGCGCAGACGCGGCGCGTTCTTCGGCACGTGCCTTTCAGCGGGTGACCGAGCGCATGGCGGCACCCGGTGGTTCGCTGGACCAACTGACACAGGGGGTTGAGGTGTGGGTGGCGACCAATCAAAGTCTGCAAAGCGTGACCTTGCCGCGACTGAACCTCATCGCGCAAGACGTGGCTCGCAGCACGCGCCAGATTGGTGAGTTGGCGCAAACCCTGCGCGATAGCCCGCAGGCCCTGTTGCTCGGTGCTCCGGTGCCCTTGCCTGGCCCGGGTGAACCCGGGTTTTCCGCACCATGAACCAGTTCTCATTGCGAGCCAAGCGTGGCCATCCATGTCTTTTGATTGACATAAAGAAACCATGAAAAAAATCGTGCCCCCCAGTTGCCTGCTCAAGCCTATCAGTCTGATGCTGGTCTTGATGACATTGCTGGCCGGCTGCGCCACACAGCGACCTGAAAATGTGGTCAAGGTTTACGATTTTGGCCTTGCACCGTTGTCGGCCGTGGTCAACGGGCCGCCAACCGGACTGGCCACCGTGGCCTTGTTCGAGGCGCAAGTCAGCCCGGTTCTGGAAGGCAATGCGGTACTTTACCGCCTGGTTTATGCCGATCCACAACAACTCAAACCCTATGCCTTGACACGCTGGAGCATGCCTCCTGCGCAGCTGATCAGCCAACGCCTGCGACAGCAGTTGGGCCTGCAACGTGCCGTGGTTGTGCCGGGCGAAGCGGCAGCCCAGCTCAGTCTACGCCTGGTGCTGGAAGAATTCAGTCAGGTATTTGATTCGCCAGCGCAAAGTCATGCCCTGGTTCGCCTGCGCGCCACGCTGACACAGCGCGCCAGCGGCGGGGAGACCTTGCTGGCGCAGCAAAGTTTTGTGGTGAAGCAGCCGGCATCGACGCCTGATGCGGTGGGCGCCGTGCGCGCCTTGACGGCGGCGAGTGATCAGGCCGTGGTACAGGTGTCGGAGTGGCTGGCGCCGTGGGGGCGCCCTTAACGCTGCCCGGATGGCAACTGGCCAAAAGTGCCCTGTGCCTCGCGCGGCAGGGCACGCCAATACTGCGGGCTGGCCTGCACCGTGGCGCCCAGGGCTGCTGCAGCTTGCCAGCCCCAACGCGGTTGGTACAAAAAGGCACGCGCCAGCGCAATCAGGTCGGCATCTCCTGCCTGCAATATCGCTTCGGCTTGCTGCAAGTCGGTGATCAGGCCAACCGCGGTGGTGACCAGATTGGTCTGGGCGCGGATGGCCTGGGCAAACGGCACCTGATAGCCCGCCTTGATCGTCACTTTTTGCAGTGGTGAAATCCCTGCAGACGAGACGTGCACAAAGTCACAGCCAGCAGCTTGCAGGCGCTGGGCATACTCAATACTTTGCGGCAAATCCCAGCCGCCTTCAACCCAGTCGGTGGCCGACAGGCGCACGCCCAGCACACCATCAAATGCCTGGCGCACAGCGGCAAACACTTCCAGCGGGAAACGCATGCGGTTCTCAAATGAGCCGCCATATGCATCTTCGCGCTGATTGGCCAGCGGTGACAAAAACTGGTGCAGCAGATAACCATGCGCAGAGTGCAGTTCGACTGCATCAATGCCCATGCGTGCGGCACGCCGGGCGGCGGCGACAAAGGCTTCGCGAACTTCGGCCAGGCCGGCCGCCGACAAGGCCGTGGGCGGGCTCTCGCCCGCCAAGTGCGGCAGGGCCGATGGTGCAAAGGTCTCCCAAGCGCCTTGGGCGGGTGTCAGCAATTGACCTCCCTGCCATGGCACGGCGCTTGAAGCCTTGCGCCCTGCGTGTGCCAGCTGGATGCACACCGCCGTCTGCGGCGCCATTGCACGGGCGCGCTGCAGATGCTCGCTCAGAGCTGCTGCCGTGCGATCGTTCCACAGACCCAGACAATGGTGCGTGATGCGGGCTTCGGGCAATACCGCGGTGGCCTCGATGGTGAACATCGCGGCACCGCTGTTGAGCAGGTTGCCCCAGTGCATCAAATGCCAGTCGGTGGCGCAGCCTTCTTGTGCCGAGTATTGACACATGGGTGCCACCACCAAGCGACTGGGCAAGACTAAACTGCCTCTCGGTGATGGCAAGGTGAGGGGGGAAAACAACAGGCTCATGATGAATTTCCAGAAGGCAACGCAAGGCTGTAAATGTACTGGAATACGTCATTTTCCCGAGTAAAGCAGCGCATTCAGAAAATAAATGTTTGAAAAACTGAAACTTGTCGTATCATGCAGCCCGTATTGTTTTTAAAAACAGTACACGGTTTGCGGTGAATGTCAGTCTCGCGTCTGCTCTAAGACTTTATTGGTTTGTTGATTGCGGTTATGGACTCCATCGCGTTTTGAGTTATTTTGAGGAGTCCTTTCATGGGCAACAAACTTTACGTCGGCAATCTGCCTTATTCTTTCCGTGATGATGACCTGCAACAAGCGTTCGCAGCACACGGTACCGTCACCAGCGCCAAAGTCATGATGGAACGTGACACCGGCCGCTCCAAGGGTTTCGGTTTTGTCGAAATGGGCGATGATGCGCAAGCACAAGCCGCCATTGAAGCCATGAATGGCCAACAATTCGGTGGTCGTGGCCTCGTGGTCAACGAAGCACGTCCGATGGAACCCCGTCCTCCCCGTTCCGGTGGCGGCTTTGGTGGTGGCGGCTACGGCGGCGGCGCTGGTGGTGGCCGTTCCGGTGGCGGCGGCTACGGCGGTGGTGCTGGTGGTGGCCGTTCCGGCGGCGGTGGTTACGGCGGTGGCCGTAGCAGCTACTAAGCTGATACCAAATTGCCGGGCTCAGTCCTGGTAATCACAAAAAGGTCCTTCGGGACCTTTTTTGTTTGGTGCGTCACTGCCGGCCTAGCGCTACAGTCCACGCCGTTCCGATGTCCTGGATGGCTTCACTTCGTTCGTAATGACGGAGCTAGGAATCTGTCGCGCGCGGTTTGCGTGGTCGTCCTGCAAACAGGCGGTCGAACAAGGCATTGGGCAACAGACGCAGCAGTTTGGCCACTACCCCCATCTGCCACGGAATCACGCGGTAGCTGTTGCCGGCTGCGATGGTTTGCGCGGCCTTTTCGGCAAACACCTCGGGTTGCATCAGGAATGGCATGGTGTAGCGGTTGTTTTTTGTCAACGGTGTGGCAATGTAGCCGGGGCAAAGTGTGATCACCTTGACGCCGCTTGAGCGCAACTCACCACGCAGGCTTTCGCAATAACTGATGACTGCTGCCTTGCTGGCGCAATAAGCGCCGTGTCCGGGCAGGCCACGAATACCCGCCACACTGCCAATGCCCACCAACGTTCCTGAGCCGCGTGCCATCATGGGCGCAACAAAAGGGCCAAAGGTGGCTGCCATCCCCATCACGTTGGTGGCCAGCACGCGGGCCATCACGGCCAGATCCTCAGGCAACGAGGTGTCAACACCAATGCTGATCCCCGCGTTGGCTATCACCACATCGGGCAGCCCCTGTTGCGTCATACAAGCGTTCGCCATGCTGGCCATCTGTCCGGCATCTGCGACATCAGCACAGTAAATGACGTAGCTACCTGCAGGAATGGCGTGCGTGTCGAGCCAGGCCTGAATCGCCTGACTGCGTCGTGCCACCAGGGCCAGGCGATATCCCTGGCGGGCGTAATGCAAGGCCATGGCCTGCCCAATGCCGCTGGAGGCACCGGTAATGAGAACCAGAGGTGTCGTCATGGGCAGGCTGTTTTCAGGGAGATTTGGTGGGCATCATCTGACCCCGGACCCTGCCAGTGAGCGTCATGACGCGCTCACGGTTGTCGTAATCCAGGCTGTTGGCGGTAAAACGATCCTGGCCGCGGGTGAGTTCGACAGGTTGATGCGATTTGACGCGTTCGTCTTTCATGAAAGCGTGCAGAAACTCGCTCTTGAAAGTCAGCGCCGCCAGCTCTTTGCCATTTTTGTCGCGTGTGGCCTGGCGCTCGATCAGCGCTTGTCCAATGAGGCGAATCTCGGATGCATCACGGTTGGCGAGCGCCTGATGTGCCGTGGCCGTGGTCAGATCGCCGTTTTCATTGAACGAGCGGATCTGGACCTGTTCAATTTCCAGTGTGTCTGTATCCGGAAAATGGCGTGCGTCCTGACCCATGACTTCACTTTTGAGTTTGCCGCCGGCATCAAAGGTTTTGACCGAAAACTGGTGCATGAAGTAGTCAGGCTGGTGCTGTGCGGCTGCCGTCGGTGTATGTTGTTCAAGCCGGGGCGTGCTGCGCACCAGCCAGTAGGTTGCCAGGGCCAGCAGCCCCATCAACAGTACCGGAAAATACAAGGTGATTTGATCGAACCAGTCACGCAATTTTTTCATTGCATGGCTTCCTGCAGAAAATCGGCATAACGACCGCTGGCCACGAGCAACAGGTCGCACAGTTCACGCGCAGCACCGTGTCCGCCCCGCTTTTGGGTCACGTAATCGGCTTGTGCCAGCACCTCGGCCTGGGCGCCGGGCGGAGCACAGGCAAATGCGCATCGTGTCAATACCGGCAAGTCAGGCCAATCGTCACCCATGGCAGCCGCCTGCTGCCATTCCAGGCCCAGCGCTTTCAGGGTGATTTCTGCCGCCGGCCGTTTGTCCTCGGTGCCAAAGTGGACATGCTGAATGCCCAAGGCTTTCAGTCGCACCCTGAGCGCCTCGGAGTCGCGCCCGGTGATCACGGCAGGTGTGATGCCGGCACGTTGCAACATTTTGATGCCGTGGCCATCCAGCGAATTGAAGCGTTTGATGGTTTCACCGTGCTCCGAAAGGTACAGCCCACCGTCAGTCATGACACCATCAACATCAAAAAAGACCACCCGAATGCCCTGCGCCTTGAGCAGCAATTCTGGGGGGAAATTGAGCGCGGGCAGCATCAGATCACCTTGGCCCGCAGCAGGTCGTTGCTGTTGAGCGCGCCACATAGCCGGCCGCTGTCATCGAGCACCAGCACGCTGGTAATGCGGCGCTGCTCCATAAGTTCGACGGCGTCAACTGCGAGGGCGTCGCTGTGGATGGTGCAGGGATTGGGAGAGGCGCCGCAAATCGCCGTCGGTAAAAATCCCGAGCACCCGGCCAGCGTCGTCGACCACGGCGGTAGCACCCAGGCCCTTGGCGCTCATTTCGCGCATCAATTCACTGAAGCTGGCCTGCAAGCCGACACTGGGGACCTGATCGCCACTACGCATGACATCGCTGACCAGGGTCAGCAGCTTGCGCCCCAGTGCCCCTCCCGGATGGGAGCGGGCGAAGTCCTCGGCCTTGAAGCCCCGGGCATCCAGCAGGGCGACGGCCAATGCATCCCCCAGTGCCAGTTGTGCGGTGGTGCTGGCGGTAGGTGCCAGGTTGAGCGGGCAAGCCTCTTTGGCGACGCCGCTGTTCAAAAAATAGTCGGCATGACGCGCCAGTGCAGATTGGGCCTGGCCCGTCAT
>JBEGLK010000232.1:0-3919 GCA_041183605.1 Pseudomonadota bacterium | reverse complement strand
GTTTGAAATGACCGAAGTGGACAGCGTGGATGCCATCAAGGCCAGGTTCGCAACAAAAGCGGCAACATCCAGTGCAACCGCCGCAATCAAGGCGCCCGGCTCTTATGTTGTGTTGATCCCAAGCCCGGACGGCAGCATTGGGCGCGTGACGGTGCAGGGCAAGCTGGGCGAGAAGGTGCTGACCAAGTCGGGGCAAGCTGCCGCCCTGGACGGAGGCTCGACCTACGAGGCTGACCCCAAAAAGATGCAGCAGGATTTTGGTGCGGCCATTGCAGCCTTGCCGGCATTGCCTGAGCAGTTCGTGCTCTACTTCAGCCGTGGCGGCACACAGTTAACCAAGGAATCTCAGGCTGTGTTGCCAAAAATGCTGGCGCGCGCCAAAGAACGCAAATCGCTCGAAGTCTGGTTGGTTGGCCACACCGACACGGTGGGCAGTGCCAAACACAACGATGCCCTTGGGCTCAAGCGTGCCCAGGCCATCGCCAAACAGTTCCAGAAATTGGGCCTGAAAGACTCGGCGTTGACCATCGAATCCTTTGGTGAACGCAACCCGCAGGTGGCCACGCCAGACGAAACCGACGAACCACGCAACCGTCGGGGCGAGGTGACCCTGCGCTGACCCGACTGGTTGTTGCTACTTCTCGGACATCACAATCAGATCGCCGGTCTGCCCCTCCGTCAGTCGACTCAAATGCAGATTGACCAGAGGATCAGCCGGCCGTTCCTTGGCTAACTGCTCAAACGCGCTACGCGCAGCAATCGCGTCTTGCGTCAGCAGCGCGTAGGCGGCTGCATATTGCGGGTCATCCACCGGTGCGCCTGCTAACTCCAGACCATCGTTCATCGGCTGAAACACCATCAAGGGCTCCGTTTTGCCCTTGAGCACCAGGCGACCAACCGGTCGGGCGACCACGCCGGTATAGCCGGACAAGGTGTTGTCCGAAACACAGACCAGCGTGCCGAGATGTTTGTTGACACTTTCCAGACGGGACGCGGTGTTGATCGTGTCACCGAGCGCACGATAGTCGAACATGTGCGATCCGCCAAAATTTCCCACGATGACCGTGCCGGAATGCACACCGATGCGGGTGTGTCCAAAGGCAATGCCCTTGGTTTTCATCTCATCCGCGTAACGCGAGGCAAAACGCTGCATGGCAATCGCGCAATCCAGCGCGCGCTGGCGGTGGTCCGGCTGCTGTACCGGTGCCGAAAACATGATCACCACGGCATCACCGATGATTCGCTCCAACGTGCCATTGAAGGAAAACGCAATACTGATCATTTGGTCCAGGTAGGCGTTGAGCAAGGACACAACCTCCGCCGGATCAATTTTTTCCATCAAACTGGTAAAGCCCGCCAGATCCGTAAAAACGAAACTGCACTCTTGGCGTTTCCCCCCGAGCTCAAGCTGATCCGGGTGTTCAACGATGTAAGTCACCAGATTGGGCGACACGTAGCGGGAAAATGCATCGCGAACAAACCGTTGGCGCCGCTCGGTGGAAAGATGGTGCATGACACTGGATAGCAAAAAGGCGATGAAGATTCCCAGCGCCGGTGTGGCCGGGTCCAGCAACAAGCGATAGTCGGCAAAGGCCACCCACCCACCCCAGATCACGCCACCAATCACCAGCAGGGTCGCGACGGCCGAAACCAGTGCACCGGTCACCAGCGCCAAGGTGCCCAGCGCCAAACCGCCAATGACAATCGTCAATACCTCAATCGAATTGGCCCAGGCCGGGCGATAGAGATAGGTGTCAGTCAGCACCTGCTCAAGCAATTGGGCATGGGCCTCGACCCCAGGCATGATGCCGCCGAGCGGACTGAAGCGCAGGTCCATCAGACCTTGGGCAGAGGTGCCCACCAACAGCAATTGGCCCTGCAACTGATCATCCGGGATCTCACCCGCCAAAATTTTCCAGGCCGGGATGGTCCTCTCCTTGACGGGACCGGTGTAGTGAACCCAAGCCTCGCCTGCCGGGGTTGTGGGCACAGAAAATTGACCGATCTTTACCTCGGTCATGCCAACTCCCTGGGTTTCGGAGGTGCGCAGCATGTAGTTTTGAGCCCCCTGCCCGACCCGCAACACCTCCGCCACCAGCGAAGGCACCAGGGTATCCCCAAGCCGCACCAGCATGGGCACACGTCGCACCACACCATCGTTATCGGGCACAAACGTCAATACACCATTGCCGGCGGCAGCCGAACTCAACAAAGGCAGGGAAGGCACGGCTCGGCTAAATGCATGGGCG
The DNA here is from genome assembly GCA_041183605.1 of Pseudomonadota bacterium. Classification (GTDB taxonomy): domain Bacteria; phylum Pseudomonadota; class Gammaproteobacteria; order Burkholderiales; family Burkholderiaceae_C; genus Rhodoferax. The sequence goes on along the minus strand of JBEGLK010000232.1, from coordinate 1,670 downwards.
TACGGCAGGGCAGATTCGCCCATATTCACATACCGGTATTTTTGCGCGGGCAAGTCCAAACCTTTGCCTTGACGTTCCACTGAAAAACCAAGCACCACACCGCCGGGCGCAAGTGTTGTCGCCAACAGGTCGTCGTGATCGGGCAAGCCGGCAATGCTGCGCTGGGCCGCGTCTGGCAAGCTCCAGATGTTGAGCATGGCCTTGGGTGAAGTGCGATCAGGCTCGGCGAACAACACGTCGAAGCCGATAGCAGCCACTCCGGCCTTGCGCAGGCGCTCCACCAGTTCGGCAATCCGGGTGCGCGGCCATGGCCATTGGCCCACCTTGGCGAGACTTTCTTCGTCAATATCGATGATTCGAACCGGTGCCGTCTGGTAAACACGCGGTTGAAGCCTTTGGTATTGATCGAACACCGCATGCCGCAAGGTCTGCAACATCGGTGGATCCACCAGCAACAGCGCCGCACCGATGCTGACGGCGATCAATGGCATCAGCATGTTCATGCTCAAATTCAACCAGCGACGCATGGTGTGGTCCTTCATTCAGCAGAAATTCCGGCGCTGACCGAGTATTTCCTCACTGTCGATCTATTCCGGTTCCTGAGGAAATGGTAGGGCGTCACAGACTTGAACTGTGGACCAAAGGATTATGAGTCCTCTGCTCTAACCAACTGAGCTAACGCCCCGACCGAAGCGCGGATTGTACGGGGCTACCAAGCGCTATTTGTGATGACTCAGCGCATTGCTGACCAATTTGGACGTGATATCCACAATCTGAATCATGCGGTCATAAGCCATGCGGGTAGGACCGACCACGCCCAAAGTGCCAACCACCTGACCATCGACCTCATAGGGCGCACTGACGATGGAAAGATCCTCAAACGGCACCACCTGGCTTTCGCCGCCAATAAAAATACGAACACCTTCGGCCTGACCGGTCACATCGAGCAAACGCATCAACTGGGCTTTTTGCTCAAACAAGTCAAAGGCGCGGCGCAAATGCCCCATGTCGTTTGAAAAATCACTGACCGAGAGCAGATTTTTTTCACCCGAGATGATCACCTCGTCCTGGGCTTCAGTCATGGCCTCGGTGTTGGCCGCCACCGCGGCCGTCATCAAACTGGCAATTTCCACGCGCAGACTGTCCACCTCATTTTTCAGCCGCTCACGCACCTGTTCAATCGCCAGGCCGACATAGTTGCTGTTGAGGTAGTTGGCTGCCTCCACCAGTTGGGATTGGGTGTAGTCCACCTCGGTAAAAATGACCCGGTTTTGCACATCGCCATCGGGGGAAACAATGATGACCAGCAAACGTCGCTCCGACAACCGCAAGAATTCGATGTGCCTGAACACCGAAGTGCGCTTGGGTGCGATGACCACGCCGACAAACTGCGACAGGCTGGACAGCAGGTTGGCGGCGTTCGAGATCACTTTTTGCGGTTGGTCATGCGCCAGGCTGGGTGTGCCGATCTGGCCACGCTGCACCGTGAGCATGGTGTCCACAAACAGCCGGTAGCCACGCGCCGTGGGGATGCGCCCGGCTGACGTGTGCGGGCTGACGATGAGCCCCAATTCTTCCAGGTCCGACATCACGTTGCGGATAGTCGCTGGCGACAATTCCAGGCCAGAGGCCCGCGACAAGGTGCGCGAACCCACCGGCTGGCCGTCCGC
>JBEGLK010000231.1:0-3925 GCA_041183605.1 Pseudomonadota bacterium | reverse complement strand
TTTTAATACTATATTAGCATTGTGTTAAAAAATAATTGCTAATCGGCAATAAATTACTTACAATGAAGCCATTATTTAGAAAGGTTCAGGTGATGCCTGAACAATCATTCAATACCAACAAAGATATAGTGCCATATTTTTATAATCATTGGCACTATCATCCTGAAATTGAGATTGTGTATATCTATGAAGGAACGGGTACTTTGTTGGTGGGAAATGGTGTAAGAAATTACCGTGAAAATGATTTAATCATCATTGGTGCGAACGTTCCTCATTTTTTTAGAAGTGACCCAAAGTATTTTGAGCCGAACACTCCATTGTTGTCAAAATCTTCAGTAATTCATTTTAATCCTGCATTTTGGGGCGACGGCTTTATGGAGATTCCAGAGACGATTCAGTTGAACGAATTATTTCAAAGAGCCAGAAGAGGTTTGATGATTGGTGGAAATAAAAAAAGTGAAATAGCTGACCTTATGAGCCAAATATCTAATGTGGTTGGGATTGATAAAATCATTCAATTGTTGAAGATTCTGAGCTTTATAGCCCATGCTGAAGAAATAACAGAAATTTCAAAATCCGAATTTGAAGTGTCACTCGACGAACATAATACTCGTAGAATCGACCAGATTTATTCTTTTTCTCTCAATAATTTTACCCGTGAAATTACTTTAGAAGAAGCGGCCATACATCCGAGGCGAAACTTAATGATGCGTGCAATTGATGGCATCCACGCTGTCCACTTCGGTCATTTCAAACGGGCAAAGGTCGCTGGGGTCGATGCTGCTGCGGTCCTGGCCCACGGCGTCTGCGGTGGGAATGTCGGTGCGTGTGGCACCGAGCGCGGCCACCAACTTGCCCATGCCAGCCAACGTGCGTGCTTGCGCCGCTGCCTGGTTATGGCGCGCATTGATGTAGGAACGGCTGGCTTCAAAATATTCGTTTTGACTGTCCAGCAAGTCGAGCAGGGTACGCTGGCCAATGTCAAATTGCTGGCGATAGGCCTCGCGCGATTTTTCTGTGGCCAGCCGGTGCTGGTCCATGTAGCGCTGTTGCTCGTTCAGGCGTTGCATGTCACTGTAGGCGATGGTCAGTGTCTGGCGCACATCACGGCAAGCCTTTTCCTGCAGTTCGCGTGCCTGCGCCCGTTGGTCGATCGCCTGGCGCTTTCTGGCGCTGTCGGCGTCGCCCCGGTACAGGTTGGCATTGAGCACCAGTTTCATGCCATTGAGATCGGAATTGCCGGCAAGGCCTGAGAGATTTTCATCACGTTGCTGATAGGCGTTGAAGTCCAGGCGCGGCATGAAAGCAGCCTGTTTTGTGGCAACAGCCTGTTTGTAGGTCCGGGCATTTTCCAGCGCTGCGTTCAGGGTCGGGCTGCCCTGCAATCCCTGCTGCAACAAGTCGTTGATGGAAGCGGGCATTTTGCCCAGCATGAACGGTTCGGGCAGGCTTGGCAGGTTGACGGGCGGCTTTTCGCCGACGATCCGCAGGTAACGTGCACTCGCATCATGCAGGTTGGTCAACTCGGTCAACAGACTCGACTCTGCCAATGCCAGGCGGCCGTTGGCCTGCTCAACGTCGGCACCGCGGCCTACACCTGCGCTGGCTCGCTGCTCCACCTGTTGGGCCGATTGTTTGTGCTCGGCGTAATTCTGAGTGGCTGCATCCACCAGCTCGCGGTAGCGTGCCACGTCAACATAGGCGCGCACTGCTTCCTGTGCGGTGGTTTCGGAAATCTCTGCCAATTCGTAATAGCTGGTGAGCTTGGCATAACCCAGACGTTTGACCTCGTTGGAAGTGAACATGCCGTCAAACAGCATCTGGTTCAGTGTCAGCCCGGTCGAATTGAAGTCGTACTGACCGTAATTGGTTGTTGGCGTCGTGCGGCTCTCCTTGCCGATTGAGGCCTTCAAATCAAGCTGTGGCATGAAACCAGCGCGTGCAACGTCCTGAGCATTGGTGGCGGCCTTGAAGCCATTCCAGCGCGCCTGAACTTCCGGGTTGGTCAACACCGCCTGGCGAGCGGCTTTAACCAGGGGGGCAGGCAGGGTTTGGGATTGAACCCCCCAGCTGCTTATCAGGGCCAACATCAGGCCTGTCAATTTTGTAGTCAAAGTCATGAGAGTTCCTGGCAATAAGTTGAATGACGTCCGTCAATTGGCGGTGGCAGGTGCTTGCACATTCACCAGGAATTGGGTACCTCGCACACCGATGGTGCCGGTGGGGGTCTTGACCGTGACCGCCTCAGGTTTGAGCTTTGCGATGACGCCAGAGAGGTAGTTCAGGCTGCCTTGGTCCAGTCTCGCACCCAACTTGTACTGGCCCTTGGCCGGAGCAAAAAGGTATTCGTCAACCGTCAGTTCGGTGTCGGGCCCGAAAGACATCAATGTGTTGTCCCGAAAAGTCACACCCAGGCTGGCTGCCTTGGCGGTCTTCAGCTGACTGCCCAAAAAGACGCTGGCGCCTGCCTGTGCCTTGACACGTTGTCCGGTCGTAATGACCCAAGCATCACCGGTGACCGTTTTGATGGTGCCGACGGTTTCAGTTTGGGCGTTTACCAGCATTGGCGCACCGCCCAGTGCCAACAGCACACTTGTTGCCAGAAATCGCTGCACAGTGTTCTTCATATTTTTATACCCTCCTTCAAGGATGCATGGATATCAATCCTTGCCCATTGTTACAAAATTATCGACACGCTGCCAGATCATGCGTGGCGTATGTCGTCCAGCTTGGCAATATCCATTTTTCATCAAGTTGACATGGTGCCGGCGTAAATGCTGCTGTCGAGTGCACCAAGCCGGTCCTCAAGAACTGGATCTGCCGCAGCCAGCGCACGGACGATGGTGCCAATCAGCTGGCGGTCCATGGTCAGCAAAAATGCGCGAGGTGTCAAGACTCCGTCAAACATCAGCTTGGCCTGCTGCAGGGCGTTTCGTGTGCCATCCTGTCCCAGAAATGCGTAGACGCAGGCCGTCAATGGCAGCGCTCTCAGCCCCTCATGATTTTGAAGTTCTAGTCCGTTGGCGAGCAATTGGTAAATGCCGGACTGGATGGTCGAGCTGCTTGTAGGCACAGGAAAGGGATTCCGCGGTGAGCCTGAATCTGCCATGGACCGGCTGTTGCATTTAAGAAACAAGCGAATCGAAGCCTCTGTTTCCGTGCTCATAACCACTGCTTCAATCATGGCCACGGCGCTGATGACTGCAGCAAGATATTCACGTACGAAGGCGATGTTTCTTTGGGCCGTTGCCTGCATCAGCATGACTGCACTGACACCAGGGTGTCCGTCATAACTTTGCACGATAAAGACGGGTTTGAGCTGCTTTAAAAAGTTATCCATGCTCACCAGGGCAGTCCGGTAGGCCTGCAACGGGTTTGTCTCCGGGGCTGCTGTTTGCGGCATGGACTCTTCAACCAGCAACATGGAGTTTGACAAACAGTACTCGGCTGGCGCACTGGTGAAACCGGCTAGGTCACGATTGGCGAAGTCCACCGCGTCCGTTACCGTGGTTTTGACAAAGGCGGCCTTTTGTTGTTCAGAAATCAGCACGGAGTGTGCCCAAGTCGAACAATGTGCATGCACACGCAGCGCCAGTGACTGGGTTGCTGTGTGGCCCATTGCATCCGGGGCACGAAAAGGTATGGTCAACTCAATACAGGCCACCAAGGTGATCAACTGGGTGTCGCTTAAATAATGCTGCAATTGACGTGCGGCGACCACAGCACTTAAAAATTCATTCATGCCGTTGCGCGTCAGCAGGACTTGCCCAGGAAAAAATCCAAAAATGTCAGCACACAGGGCCACAGTATGGTCTTCGGATGCGAATTCCTGCAGAAACAGAGTTCCTGATTCGGAATACGTCACGCCATCAAGCAAGGGGGACAGCCAGTCCGGGAGCCCGCCATCAATCTGGTAAACCACCAC
>JBEGLK010000230.1:0-6708 GCA_041183605.1 Pseudomonadota bacterium | reverse complement strand
CGACGGGACCGGTGCTAGGTAAACCCCTTGATTACCATTACCGTTAGGCTGGAGAGGTGAGTATTTTTCTGGCAGTGTGTCTGCCAATAACAGCATGTGTTCCTTCGGCTTTATGGGCCGCTTGATCTCGGTGTATTGGACAGGGACATACCATCCTTCGTTACTCCAGTAATCACCTGCATTACCAAATTCAGTTGGTTTTGGCGCTGACTGGTGAGGACCTGTCACTACACCGATCGCCTTAATGAATGTGTCCGAGAAGGAAAAAACGACGTCGCCTGGCTGAGTCTCAGTCATTGCATCGTAGAAGCGGTTTCGCCTGCCGTCCGCATTCGCCTTTGGAGACCATAGGTAGCCTCCATCCACCTCGTGTTTGTATGTTTGGTTCTGATTTACCCACCAGTATTTCATTCACGCCACCCCTTTAAGCTAGTTTTGTAGTCGTAGTGGTACTTATACGTGAATATCAATGCAGAGTAGCGCATGAAATACGAATATTTATGAGGTGCTTTCCGAGTAAACAGTTCAAAAAGCTGATTCAAAGCAGCGAACTCACCATGGGTGCCGAATACCCATGGCAGATTCAAAATTGCACTCGCATTAAGAGCGGCACCTAAAGGAGGGCGGGGGGTATTGATTTTCGTGGTCCCACCCCCGGGGGGCCAGTCCAGGGTTGACGTCATCAAAGCCCCTACGCTTCACCTCCCTGAGCGTGGCTCGAAAGAGATTACGCCCAGCACTAAACCTGCTGGGTTTTTTTGCCTTTCAAGGCACTTTGCACGGTTGGTGATGACAGTCAAAAGGACTGGGTTAGGTTCAAAACTTTGTACCGCAGTCTTTGGTGCCGGAGAGATGAATCGAACACCCGACCTTCTCATTACGAATGAGCTGCTCTACCGACTGAGCTACACCGGCTTTAGAAGGACGTGATTATAGCGATCGGTTTTACGCCTCAAGGTGGTAGCGGGTCACGCGTTCCACTTCGTTTTTGGAACCCAGGATGACGCTCACGCGCTCGTGCAGTTTGGTGGGCTGGAGGTCCATGATGCGTTGCCGGCCATTGGTGGATGCGCCACCGGCTTGTTCGATGAGCCAGCTCATCGGGTTGGCCTCGTACATCAGGCGTAGCTTGCCGGCTTTGCTGGGTTCGCGTTTGTCCCATGGGTACATGAAGATGCCGCCACGGGTGAGGATGCGATGCACATCGGCCACCATGCTGGCAATCCAGCGCATATTGAAGTCTTTGCCACGCGGGCCTTCGACACCTTGCAGGCACTCGTCAACATAGCGTTTCACCGGAGCATCCCAATGGCGCATATTGCTCATGTTGATGGCAAATTCCTTGGTGTCTTCGGGAATCTTGACGTTCTCTTCGGTCAGGACGAATGAGCCCTGTTCTCGGTCCAGTGTGAACATGGCAACGCCATCACCCACGGTCAGCACCAGTGTGGTTTGCGGGCCATAAATGCAGTAGCCGGCGGCGACCTGTTTGGTGCCTTGTTGCAGGAAGTCCTGCTCTGACACACCCGCACCTTCGGGTTTGAGCATCACGCTGAAAATGGTGCCGATGCTGACGTTGACGTCGATGTTGCTGGAGCCGTCCAGCGGGTCGAACATCAGCAGGTATTCGCCCTGGGGGTAGCGGTTGGGCACCACGTAGATGCCTTCCATTTCCTCACTCGCCATGGCGGCAAGGTGGCCACCCCATTCGTTGGCTTCGATCAGCACTTCGTTGGCAATGATGTCGAGCTTTTTTTGCATTTCGCCTTGCACGTTTTCGCTCTCAGCGCTGCCCATCACATCACCCAATGCCCCCTTGCTGATCGCTTGACTGATGCGTTTGCAGGCTCGGGCCACCACCTCCAGCAACAGGCGTAATTCAGGCGGAATGTGGCCTTCCAGGCGTTGCTGTTCGACCAGGTAACGTGTCAGGGATATTTTTTTCGTCATGGGTTTCTCCTTGTGATTCAGTCAGCCAGGGCGCGGCTGACCACTTCGCGCACGTCGTTGCTCAAGTCGGGTTTGGCGGCGACGCGCTTGAGGGCTTCATAGGCTGCATTCTGGTACGGTTGGGCCAGCTTTTTCCAGCGATCCAGGGCACGCGCCAAGCGCGCTGCCACTTGCGGGTTGAAGGCGTCGAGTTCCAGCACCTGCTCGCTCCAGAACACGTAGCCGGCTGCATCGGCGCGGTGAAATGCACCCGGGTTGGCGCTGCAGTAGCTGAAGATCACGCTGCGTGCACGGTTGGGGTTGCGAATGTGGAAGTCGGGGTGCTTGAGCAACTGGCGCACAGCCGGCAAGACCTGGCCGCCACGATCCGAGCAGCCGGCCTGCAAGGCAAACCATTTGTCGATCACCAGTTCTTCTGCCTTGAACAGACTGTGAAAACGTGCCAGCGCCGGTGTGGCCAGCGTATGGCCGCTTTGCACCAGTGCGCTCAGGGCATTGAAGCGGTCGGTCATGTTGTCGGCATCCTTGAAGCGCTGGTAGGCTTTGCCGGGCCAGATGGCATCACCCGAGTTGCGGGCGGCCAGGCAAAGGTAATTCAGGGCCAGGCCAGCCAGCGCACGTCGACCGCTGGACACGGTGTCGGGGCGGTAACCTCCGTTTTGGTTATGTGCTTCAAACGCCCACTGCCAATCGTCTGAAAGCCCGGCGGCGAGTTGTTCACGCATGGCCTCCCGCACCGCGTGGATGCGCTGCGGGTCCACCACGTCGAGCTGTTCGGCAATATAGGTTTCCGAGGGCAGCGTCAGCACGAGTTCCTTGAAGGCGGCATCCAGTGTGGGGTGGCGCAGCACCGCGCGCATGGCTGCCAGGTAGTCTGCATTGAGGCCGCCCGATGGCTGGCCATCGGCATGGATGGACTGGATCGCGCAGCGCAGGGCGAGGCGCTGGCCTGCTTCCCAGCGATTGAACGGGTCGGGGTCATTGGCCAGCAGCGCGAGCAACTGCGCGTCGGTGTAGTCGAAGTCGACGATCACCGGGGCGCTGAAGCCGCGCAGGATCGAGGGCACCGGTTCTTCCAGCACGTTCTCGAAGGTGATCGCTTCGCTGGCCTGGGTCATGACGAACAGATGGCTGTCCGCTGCCGTGGCCGTGCCGCCCTGAATGTGCAAGGGCAGGGCTGCGCCGCTGTTGGCGCCTACCAGCCCCAGACTGATCGGCAACACAAAGGCTTCCTTGGTGTCCTGGCCCGGCGTGGCCGGACAGCTCTGGTCAAAGTTCAGCGTGTAGGTGTGTGCGTTTGCATCGTAGTGCGCGCTTGCCGTCAGCCGGGGTGTGCCGGCCTGGCTGTACCAGCGCTTGAATTGCGGCAACAAGCGGGCCAGGGCCGAGTCCGGGTTGGCATCGGCTATGGCCAGGGCAAAGTCGTCGCAGGTGACCGCGTGGCCATCGTGGCGCGCGAAGTACAGCGTCATGCCCTTGGCAAAACCGGCACGACCAACCAGGGTCTGCATCATGCGCACCACCTCGGCACCTTTTTCGTAGATGGTGACGGTGTAGAAGTTGTTGATCTCGATGTAGCTGTCAGGCCGCACCGGGTGCGCCATCGGGCCGGCATCTTCAGGGAACTGGGCGGTGCGCAGTACACGAACGTCTTCAATGCGCTTGACCGCGCGGCTTGAGACGTCAGCACACAGGTCCATGCTGAATTCCTGGTCGCGGAACACCGTCAGGCCTTCCTTCAGACTGAGCTGGAACCAGTCACGGCAGGTGATGCGGTTGCCGGTCCAATTGTGAAAGTACTCGTGACCGACGACGCTCTCGATGTTGGCAAAGTCGATATCGGTGGCGGTGGCCTGGTTTGCCAGCACGTACTTGGTGTTGAAGATGTTGAGGCCCTTGTTCTCCATGGCACCCATGTTGAAGTCGCTGGTGGCCACGATCATGAAACGCTCCAGGTCCAGCGGCAGGCCAAAACGGGCTTCGTCCCAGATCACCGAATTCATCAGCGAGGTCATCGCGTGTTCGGTCTTGTCCATGTCGCCGGGGCGCACGTAAACCTGCAGCAAGTGGTCACGTCCGGCGCGCGAGGTGATGCGCTGCTCACGGCACACCAGCTGGCCAGCCACCAGCGCAAAGAGGTAGCAGGGCTTTTTGTGTGGGTCCACCCAAGTGGCAAAGTGGCGGCCGTCGTCGAGCGCGCCGCTGTCCGTCAGGTTGCCGTTACTCAGCAGCACCGGGTATTTTGCCTGGTCGGCGCGTAGTGTCACGGTAAAGCTGGCCATCACGTCGGGGCGGTCCAGATAGTAGGTGATGCGCCTGAAACCTTCAGCTTCGCACTGTGTAAAGAATGAATCATTGCTGACGTACAAGCCCATGAGCTTGGTGTTTTTGGCGGGCGCGCAAGTGGTGAAAATTTCCAGTTCGAAGCTGCCCTCTGCAGGCAGGTTTTCCAGCACCAGTTGACCTCCATCCATCTTGAAGCTGGTACCGGCGCCATTGACCAGCACACGTGCCAGATTCAGTTCGTCGCCATCGAGGCGTAGCGCCTGGGCTGGCACTTCCGGGTTGCGACGCAGCGTCATTTTGTTGAGCACACGGGTTTTGGCCGGGTCGAGGTCAAAGCTCAGGTGAACGGTGTCGATCCAATAGGCCGGGGCACTGTAGTCGGCGCGGTGAACGACCGCGCCCGGTGTGCTTGCATCACGGTTAAACAACATGCAGAGTCTCCAGGAAATTCGAATTTAAGAGTTCATGGTAATGCAGAGTCTCCAGGAAATTCGAATTTAAGAGTTCATGGTAATCGCGCACGGCGGCGATCACGTGGGGGCCTGCGAGCTGGGCAGGCGTGTGGGTACTGCAGATGGCTACTGCTTTCATGCCGGCACGGCGCGCGGCTTCAATTCCAAAAGGCGCGTCTTCAAAAACAATGCAGTTCTCGGCGTTGGCATTCATCTGCCGCGCGACTTCCAGAAAAATTGCGGGCTCAGGTTTGCCAGGATGGCCTTCGTCGCCACCCACAATGGCCTTGGGCTGGGGGGTCAATTGCAGGTGCGACATGGCAAAGGCAATGTTGTGTTTGTCGCCCGCCGTGCCCACGCCCAGCTTCAGGCCCCGCGCCAGCGCCTGTGCATAAAACGACTTGAAGCCCGCCACCTCGGAAAACACCGGGCCAAAGAGTTCGCGGTAGAGCTCCTCTTTTTGGGCAATCAGCGCCCAGGCCTCGTCATGGTCGATGTCGCGCTGAAACAGCTCGCACATGCACTCGGCGCCGGTGCGTCCGGTGGTGCGGCGCAGCAGGTCTTCAACTTCGATGTCGAGGCCGTGTTTGTCGGCAAAAAGTGTCCAGCTTTGAGCGTGGTGAGGCATCGAATCGATCATGGTGCCGTCCATGTCAAAGATCAGGGCCTCAACATGGCCAGCGTTGCCGGTGCCGCCCATCAGACACCTTGCTTCAACGAGGCTTCAATGAAGGGGTCGAGGTCGCCGTCGAGCACTTTTTGTGTGGCCGAGGTCTCGTAGTTGGTGCGCAGGTCCTTGATCCGGCTGTTGTCGAGCACGTAACTGCGAATCTGGTGGCCCCAACCCACGTCGGTCTTGCCGTCTTCGAGCTTTTGCTGTTCTTCCTGCTGTTTGCGCAATTCATGGTCGTAAAGTTTGGAGCGCAGGCGTTTCCAGGCGATGTCGCGGTTGCCGTGCTGGCTACGACCGTCCTGGCACTGCACCACGATGCCGGTGGGAATGTGGGTCAGACGCACCGCCGAGTCGGTCTTGTTGATGTGCTGGCCGCCCGCGCCGCTGGCCCGGTAGGTGTCGGTGCGCACATCGCTCGGGTTGATGTTGATCTCGATCGAGTCGTCAATCTCGGGGTAGACAAACACACTGGCAAAGCTGGTGTGGCGGCCACCCGACGAATCAAATGGACTCTTGCGCACCAGCCGGTGCACGCCGGTCTCAGTCCGCAGCAGGCCGAAGGCGTATTCGCCCTCAACCTTGAAGGAGGCGCCCTTGATGCCAGCGGTGTCGCCTGGGGTTTCGTCTTCGATTTCGGTCTTGAAGCCCTTGCGCTCGCAATAACGCAGGTACTGGCGCAGCAACATGCTGGCCCAGTCGCAGGCTTCGGTGCCACCGGCGCCAGCCTGGATGTCGACAAAACAATTGAGCGGATCGGCCGGGTTGTTGAACATGCGGCGGAATTCCAGGCCCTTGACGATCTCTTCGAGCTTGGCGGCCTCTTCTTCGATATGAATCAGGCCTGACTCGTCGCCTTCGTCCTTGCTCATCTCAAACAGTTCGGTGTTGTCAGCGAGTTCGTTTTCTAGTTCGCTGATGGTCACGACCACGCCATCGAGCGCTTTTTTCTCGCGGCCCAGCTCCTGGGCGCGTTTGGGATCGTTCCAGACCGTGGGGTCTTCGAGCGAGGCGTTGACGGTTCTCAGGCGTTCAAATTTGGCATCGTAGTCAAAGATACCCCCGTAATTCAAGGGTACGGGAGGTCAAGTCGGCCAATTTTGTGCCAATGGCGTTGATGCGTTCTGCTTCCATGATGAGAATCCTAAGAGGGGTTGATCTGTCAATAGCCTGCTATTTTCTCATGCCGGGTCAAAAGTGCTTTCCATGCCATTGGTATGGCAATGGTGCACCTTGCTTTTGCATCGTTCTACGTAATAAAAATCGGTGATAACTTTTAACCAAAAAATCATAAATTTAATGGTTAACCCGTGGTTAATTGAGTTGAAATTTCAATGGAAAGTGTTAAAA
>JBEGLK010000229.1:0-3935 GCA_041183605.1 Pseudomonadota bacterium | reverse complement strand
GTTCCCGCTCACCGAGCCGCAGCTCGCGGTGCCGCTGAACGAAAGGCCCTGGCCGTTGTCCCACGAAAACGGCCCGCTCACCGAGCTCGACGTCTCGCAATACATTGCCAGCGAAAACGTTGCACTGCCCTCTCTCTATTACACCCACAAGCGCGACGTGGTCGAGCGCAAGGGCCTGCTGGTGCCGGTGACCGAGCTCACCCCCGCCAAACCCGGTGAAACCATCGAGTCGCGCGACGTGCGTTTCCGCACCGTGGGCGACATCACCTGCACCTGCCCGGTCGAAAGCCTGGCCGCCACCCCGGAACAAATCGTGCTGGAGACCCTGGCCGCCGACGTCAGCGAACGTGGCGCCACCCGCATGGACGACAAAACCTCAGAGGCTTCGATGGAGAAGCGCAAGAAAGACGGATATTTCTAATGAACCAGACCGCAAATACCGCCCAGTTCGACACCAACTCGGCCCTCAAATTCATCACCTGCGGCAGCGTTGACGACGGCAAAAGCACGTTGATCGGGCGCCTGCTTGTGGACAGCCGCTCGGTGCTGCAAGACCAGCTGGCCAATGTCTCCAAAAGCGGCGAGGCTGACCTGGCCCAGTTCACAGACGGCTTGAGCGCCGAGCGCGAGCAAGGCATCACCATTGACGTGGCCTACCGCTATTTCAACACCGCCAACCGCAAGTTCATCATTGGCGATGCGCCCGGCCACGAGCAGTACACCCGCAACATGGTCACCGCCGCCAGCAGCGCCGACGCCGCCGTGGTGCTGGTCGACGCCACCAAACTGCAATGGCAAGACCCGGCCTTAAGCCTGCTGCCGCAAACCCGCCGCCACTCGCTCCTGTGCCACTTGCTGCGTGTGCCCAGCATCGTGTTTGCGGTCAACAAACTCGACGCCCTGGGCGACGACGCCCCCAAAGCCTTCACCCACATCAGCGCCGCGCTGGACAAGTTCTCCAAAGAAGCCGGCATCGAAGTCGCCACCATCGTGCCGATCTCGGCACTCAAGGGCCACAACGTGGTCGAGTCGGCTGATGACGGCTGGTGCGGTTACACCGGCCCGAGCCTGCTCGACATCCTGGAACAACTGCCGGTCACCCCGGCCGACACCGCGCTGCCACTGGCTTTCCCGGTGCAGTGGGTCGAAAAGTTTTCTTCCAGTTCCGACACCTCGCAAGGCCGCCGTATTTTCTGGGGCCGGGTCGGTGCCGGCAATGCCGAAGTGGGCCAGGCTGTCAAGGTGCTGCCCAGCGGCCAGACGGCCACCATCGCCCAGGTGCTGGGCCACACACGCCAGCCACGCAACGTGCCCGCGGGTCACAGCGCCGGCATCGTGCTCGACCGCGAGGTCGACGTCTCGCGCGGCGACTGGCTGCTCGCGCCTGAAGCGTCCGAGCACAGCCGTGAACTCAACGTCACCGTCGCCTGGATGGACGACGAACCCCTGGTGGCCGGGCGCGTTTACTGGGCGCTGCATGGCCACCGCTGGATCAAGGCGCGGGTCAAACGCGTGGTGCACCGGCTCGACATCAACACCCTGGCCGAAGAAGACGCCACCTCGCTGCCCGCCAACAGCATCGGCCACGTCGAACTGACGCTGCAGGAATCGCTCGCCGCCCGCCCCTTTGCCGAGTCGCGCGTGCTTGGTGCGCTGGTGCTGGTTGACACCGCCAGCCACAAAACAGCAGGCGCGGCCCTGGTCAATTGAGCCTTTAAAATCCAGCATTTGCTTTCAACCGTAGAAATTTCAAAATGACTCATACCGTCACCGAAGCCTGTATCAAGTGCAAGTACACAGACTGCGTCGATGTCTGCCCTGTGGACTGCTTTCGCGAAGGCCCCAACTTTCTGACCATCGACCCCGATGAGTGCATTGACTGCGCCGTCTGCATCCCTGAGTGCCCGGTCAACGCCATTTACGCCGAAGAAGACGTGCCCAAGGACCAGCGCCACATGACCCAGCTCAACGCCGAGCTGGCCAAGCTGCCCACCTGGAAGAGCATCACCAAGCGCAAGGCACCACTGCCCGAAGCCGAAGAGTGGAAAGACAAGACCGGCAAGCTGTCCGAGCTGATCCGCTGAGTCTGAATGAAGATTTTCGGGCTTTGTAGGGCGGACTTAAGTCCGCCAGGTCGACTGAAGTCGACCCCACAAACCCATGTCTGAAGCCCACATCATCCAAACCGACGCCCTGGTCATCGGGGCCGGGCCGGTGGGCTTGTTCCAGGTGTTCCAGCTCGGCCTGCAAGGTATCCACACCCAGGTGGTCGACGTGCTGGACCAGGCCGGCGGCCAGTGCATCGAGCTGTACCCCGACAAACCCATCTACGACATCCCCGGCCTGCCCTACAGCACCGGCCGTGACCTGACGCAGCGTCTGTTGCAACAGGTCGCCCCCATCAAGCCCGCCTTCCATTTCAACCAGCAGGTCAGCCAGCTCAGCCGCCAACCTGACGGCCGCTGGCTGGTGGCCACACCGCAGCAGCAGTTTCTGGCACGCACGGTGTTCATTGCTGCCGGTGTGGGTGCCTTCATGCCGCGTGAACTCAAGCTCGACGGCCTGGCCGCCTTTGCCGGCACACAGCTGTTTTACCGTCTGAATCCGCCCGGGCTGCTCAAGGGCCGGCATGTGGTGGTGTTGGGCGGAGAAGACACGGCGGTCGACAACGCCATCCTGCTGGCCGAAGACGGCCCGGCTCAGGCCGCCAGTGTGACGCTGGTATACCGGCGCGACGTGCTGCAAGCCAGCCCGCAAGCCCTCGAAAAACTTGCCGCGTTACGCGCCAGTGGCCGCATCAAATTCATTGCCGGGCAACTCACCGGCATAGAAACCGCGGGCGACAAACTCACCGCCGTGGCAGTCAACACGCCTGAAGATCTGACCCTGAGCCTGCCGCTGGACGCCCTGCTGGTCAACCAGGGCATCAGCCCCAAACTCGGGCCGCTGGCCGATTGGGGCCTGGCCATGGAACGCAAACAGCTCAGCGTCGACCCCGCCAGCTTTGCCACCAGCGAACCTGGCATTTACGCGGTGGGCGACATCAACACTTACCCCGGCAAAAAGAAATTGATCGTCTGCGGTTTTCACGAAGCCACCCTGGCCGCCTTTGCCGCCGCCAGCTACCTCAACCCGCAAGCCTCCGGCGTGTTGCAATACACCACCAGCAGCGCGTTGCTGCAGCAGCGGCTCGGGGTTAAAACCATTTAATGTTCGTTGACGATCGAATCGTGTCTGTTGATCGATCCGGCTGTATATTTTTTTGAACGAGACTGGCGAATCAGCCGAATCTCAAGCTTGCAACCCAACGCATCTGCATACCTGGACAAGGTTGCCAGAGATGGCGAATGCTTGCCGCGCCCCGACTCCATGCGTGCCACGGCCGACTGTGTCGTACCAATTCGTTCTGCCACCTGAGCCTGCGTCAGTCCCTGTGCGGCTCGTGCCCGCAAAAATTCATCAAGAAGCGAAAATTCATCGCTTAATTGATCAAACTCCGCCTTGACCTCGGCCCGGCTCATCGCCTTCTCACGTAATTCCTTATGCGTCAACATTTTTCCACTCCTTCATTCGCAGACGTGCAAGGCTTAACTCCTTGAGCGGGGTCTTGTCCGTCTTTTTAATAAATTGATGAAGCATGACGATCTTTCGTCCCACCAGCGTGCAATAAAACACTCGCCCGATGCCCTCATGGGACTTCAAACGCAACTCGAACAAGCCACCGCTCATCGCTCGCGTGTTTGAGATAACCCGGCTATTTCCCTACCAGCCGGTTCAGCTTGTCGGCCTCAAAGTGTTCTTGCACGGCGGCGTCGCCGGGCACCACGGTGCGTTCGTTGCGCTGGCAGCTCAATTTTTCAAGCGCTTGCCACAACATCGCAATCTGGTGTTCCTGGGTGGCCGCGTTGTCGATCAGGCCGCGCATGGCCTGGCTC
>JBEGLK010000228.1:0-6075 GCA_041183605.1 Pseudomonadota bacterium | reverse complement strand
CTGTGCTGGTGGAGCGGCTCGCTGGAGAATTGCAACAGCAGTCGGCGGAACTCAAGCACCTGACACACAACGACAACGAGAAGGCCATCATCGAGCTGATTGCCTTGATGTTCCAGTCGATTTTGCAGGAAGACCGTATTCCGCCGGGCATTCGCGTCTGGTTTGCACGCTTGCAAATGCCGGTTTTGAGTGTGGCTCTGGCCGATCCGGAATTTTTCAACCGGCTTGACCATCCGGCACGCCAGTTGATTGATCACATGGGCTCCTGTGCCCTGGGTTTTGATGCCAGCGACATCAGTAGTGAAGCACTGGAGAGCGAAATAAAACGGGTGGTGCAGGTGATTGAGCAGTATCCGGAAACGGGTGAGCGGGTCTATCAACGCGTTTACGATGAGTTCAAGGAATTTCTCAAGGCTTACCTAACCCAAAAAAGTTCGACCCAGAAGGTTGTCGGCGTGGCACAGCAGGTGGAGCAAAAGGAAACCCTCGCGATCCAGTGCACCATTGAGCTGCGCAATCAGCTCAAGGACATGCCGGTGCGCGACGAGATTCGTGATTTTTTATACAAGGTATGGGCTGAAGTCATCGCGGTGGCCAGCATGCGCCAGGGTGGGCAACATGCGCAGACCCTGTTGCTTAAAAAAGCGGCTGTCAATTTGATCTGGGCTGCCAGTGCCAAACCCAGCCGGTCTGATCGTGCGCAGGTGATTGCAGAATTGCCCGAGCTGTTGAAATCCTTGCGTAACGGCATGGACCTGCTTGGCATGAGCCAGGAGGTTCAGGATGAACACCTCAAGGTGATCAGTGACATCCTGGCTGACGCGTTCATGTCCAAGACCCAGACCATTGACACCGATCAAATCAAGGCTCTTGCGGAACGATTGGCCAACCTCGAAGATGAATTCACCGATGACGGCGCTGAAGAATTGCCGCTCGATCCCCAAAGCATCGAAGACTTGTTGGGCGTTGATGCCTCTGAGCTGGACGTGGTGAAAAGTGGCGGTGTCGAGCCCAGCCCGGTCATGCTGGCCTGGGCCCAAAATCTGAGTCTGGGCGCCTGGTTTACCCTGGATTATCTTGGGCAGCAGGTTCAGGTTCAGTATGTCTGGCGCAGCCCGATCGGCCATTTGCATCTGTTTGCATCTGTGGTCGGACGCAGTTATCTGATCCAGTCGGTGCGACTCGCTGCTTACCTTGAAGCCGGCTTGCTGGCGCCCCAGGAGGAAGTATCGCTGACGGTGCGCGCCACCCGCTCGGCGATGGACAAACTGGAAGCCAACCCCGAGCGCTTGCTGGCTTGAATCGGCTTCAGTTGCCGGCCAGACGTTGAAACAGGCCACCCGGTAGCCGTGCGACCTGGCCCTCGAGTTCCAGTGTCATCAATCGCGCCTGCAGATCAGAAGTTTCCAATTGGGTCCGGCCCTGCAGTGCATCCAAACCGACCGGATCAAAACCGAGTGCATTGAGTACCTGGGCATTGCCTTCAACAATGCATTCGTCGCGTGGAAGGCCGGTGTACGTGGCCGCAGAATCCATTGCTGCGGTCAACGCGTTGAAGCCCTGCAATTCTTCCAGCACGTCCTGTGCCGACTCGACCAACTTGGCGCCCTGCTTGATTAACGCGTGGCAGCCGCGCGATTGGGTGGCATGAATTGATCCAGGAATGGCAAACACGTCCTTGCCTTGCTCGGCGGTGAGACGGGCGGTGATCAGAGAACCTGACTGGAGCGCCGCTTCCACCACCAGTGTGCCACGGGCGAGGCCGGCAATCAGCCGGTTGCGTTTAGGAAAATTGGCATTCAAGGGAGGAGTACCCAGGGGGTACTCGCTGAGCAGCAAACCGCGTTGCGCGATTCGGTGTGCCAGGTCATGGTGCGCCTTGGGATACACCCGGTCCAGCCCTGTGCCGATCACGGCAAGCGTGGCTGGCAGATTGGTGGCACCGTCGGTCAAACCTTCCAGCGCGCCTTCGTGCGCAGCGCCATCGACCCCCAAGGCCAAGCCGCTCACCACGGTCAAGCCGGCCTGGACCAGCGTCTTGGCGAACTGCCGGGCATTTCTTGCCCCCTGGGGCGTCGGGTTGCGGCTGCCGACAATGGCCAGGCAGCGCTGCGACAGAACCGGCCATGGTGTCGTCGCCGTCTGGTTTTCATTAAAACTGGCGACGCCCAGCAAATAAAGCATCAGGGGTGGGTCGTCGATCTCGAGCAGGGCTTGCGGGTAACCGGGGTCGCCCAGGGTCAGCACCTGGCGCTGACAGTCATTGGAGCCACTTTCATTGAGCCAGGTCCAAGTGGTCTCAAGCAGCTCGGCCAATGCCGTGGGCTCGGTTTGCAGAGCCTGGGATTGTGTCGCTGTCGCCACCTGTCGCAAGGTTTGGGCGGGTTGCTCAAAGATGGCTTGTGGCAAGCCAAACGTGGTCAGTAACTTGCGTGCCGTGATGTTGCCGATGCCCGGGCTCAGGGTCAACCGCAACCAGGCCTTGAGTTCATCGCGGTCCATGGTTGCCTGTACTGCTGATATCAGCGCGGGTTGATCAGCCGATCACCCACCTTGACGCCGGTTTTGATGTCAAGCACCAGGGCGTAGGAAACTTTTTCAAAAGTACGAAATACCATCAACAAGCCGTTGCGTTCATCGGGCAGCTTGATTTGGGGCAGCTTGGCATCGGTCTTGTCGACCACGCGTGCGCCGTCGGTCATGATGGCCAGCACATGGCCCGGCTCGATGCCATCACGGCTTCCCCGGTTGAGGCTGACCACCTGGTTTTGTGCCGCATTGACCACGGCACTGCCATAAATTGAAACGATGCGCGCTTCAACTGGAGTGGTTGGGGCATGTGGCACATAACTTTGCAATTGGGGGGGCGGCTCGGGTAACAAGCGGTCACCAACGCGCATTTCTTCCTTGGCATCCACGATGTCAATGGTGGCTGGAACGATGTCAGTTTGGTTCTTGCCGTCAGCACTCGCACGGTTTTGGCTGGTTTCGCTGCGCGCCAGAACACTCTTGCCGATGTACTGGGCTTCGTAACCGAGCACTTCACCACTGACGGGGTCTTTCAGCGGGGTGGCATTGCGGAACACCCGGAACATCTGTTGCTTCTTGGTTGGTTCATCCTGCAGTTCCAAGCCAGCGTTGCCGCGAGCATAGGCGCGGTCACCGCGGGTGAGCAGCACCCGGCTGTCCTGCGCCGCCACAATGCGAGCGGCAGCGCTCAAGCCCTGCTCATCAACAATCATCGGCTCGGTCAGAAATGGCTCGATCAGATGACTTTTCAGGGTCGGCAGGGCACTGGCAGTCAAGTTTTCAATGCGAGTGCGCGGCGATACACGTACCGTGGGCAGGTCAGCGCCCGCATCCGTGCCTGCTGCCACGGTGCTCAAACGAGCCCTGCCATTGCTGGTGTCCAGGAACAATGTCTGCCCCGGGTAAATCAGGTGTGGATTCTTGATGTCGGACAGGTTCATGCCCCACAACTCGGGCCAGTGCCAGGGGCTCTTCAAAAACAGGCCGGAGATGGCCCACAAGGTATCGCCAGCTTTTACCGTATAACTTTGCGGCGCATTCTGGCTGAGCTCACTCAAGGGAACGCCGCTTTGTGCCACCTGTGCTGCGGTGGCCCGTTGCTGCCCGGTGATTGGGAAATTCTGAGCCTGTGCCGGAGCGGCCAACAGGCTGCAGGCAATCGCTGTCCAGGTCAGTTTTCTGGAAAGGGTGTCAAAAAGTGTTTTGGCCATGGTGTTTTTAATTCTATTCAATCGCGTTGCATTGTGCGCCCAAGCCCCTGCTGGAACAACGTTTGTCCTTCTGCTAATTAACGCGGCGTGCCAAAAATTGCGAAAATAACGACAATTGCGAAAATAACGACATCTTTGAAGTGACACCATGGCTTTACTCCCAATCCTTTGTTATCCCGACCCCAAATTGCACACCGTGGCCAAACCTGTGGCGGCCGTTGATGCGCGCATCAAAACCCTGATTTCCGACATGTTCGAAACCATGTATGACGCCAAGGGCATCGGCCTGGCCGCCACTCAGGTTAACGTGCATGAACGCCTGATTGTGATGGATATTTCGGAGGGCCGCGACGTACCTCTGGTGCTGATCAATCCCAAAATTCTTTGGGCCAGTCCGGAGATGCATTTGAACGAGGAGGGTTGCTTGTCGGTGCCTGGCATTTACGACGGCGTCAAGCGCCACAATGCTGTCAAGGTGGAAGCGCTCGATGGCGAGGGCAAGACCCACCTGATCGAGGCTGACGGCTTGCTTGCTGTTTGCATCCAGCACGAAATGGATCACCTCATGGGCAAGGTTTTTGTCGAATATTTGTCGCCTCTCAAACGCAACCGTATCAAGACCAAAATGATCAAGGCCCAGCGCGAGGACCGGTCTTGAGGCTGGTGTTCGCGGGCACGCCCGAATTTGCGGCTGTCGCGCTCGCCCATTTGTATGCCGCTGGCCATGAAATCGCGCTAGTGTTGAGCCAGCCCGACCGTCCGGCCGGGCGTGGCATGAAATTGCAGCCCTCTGCGGTCAAGCAGTTTGCGCTGGCGCATGGCATCCCGGTGGCGCAGCCGCGCAGCCTGCGGCTCGATGGCAAATACCCGGATGACGCCGAGGACGCCCGCGCTGCCATCGAGGCGGCGCAGCCCGATGCCATGGTGGTGGCGGCCTATGGCCTGATCCTGCCGCAGTGGGTGCTGGACCTCCCTCGCCTGGGTTGTTTCAATATTCATGCCTCCCTGCTGCCGCGTTGGCGCGGTGCGGCGCCGATTCACCGTGCCATTGAGGCCGGGGATGCCGTCACAGGTGTCACCATCATGCAGATGGACGCCGGGCTCGACACGGGTGACATGTTGTTGAGCCAGTCATTGCCGATTTTGGAGAGCGACACGACCGGCAGTTTGCATGACCGGCTGGCAGAACTGGGTGGACTGTTGATGGTTCAAGCGCTGGCACTGGCAGCCGAAGGCAAGTTGCGGCCGGTACCCCAGGGGCTTGAGGGCATCACCTATGCCAGCAAAATTGACAAGTCCGAGTCCGTCATCGACTGGGCGCAGCCCGCACAAACCATTGCCAGCAGGGTGCGTGCCTTTGATCCATTCCCGGGTGCCAGTACTTTGCTGGCGGGTGAAACGCTCAAGATCTGGGGAGCACAGTTGGGAGCAATTCTTCCTGCTGCCAATCATGTTGCCGGACAAATTGTGGCCTTGACATCGGCCGGCATTGTGGTGGTTGCGCTTGAATCAACACTCGTGATCACCGAGTTGCAGCGCCCCGGTGGCAAACGCCTTTCAAGCGCCGAGTTTCTGCGGGGCTGTCACTTGCAAGTGGGGCAGGTGTTAGGTTGATGCGCAGCCTGTCTGCCCGCGCCCTTGATTGGTGGCGGCACCCGGCGTTTGCGCTTGGCTTGCGCGACATGGCTGTGGTATTGCCCGGTGTGGCCGCATGGGGCTTGATGACCGGGGTTGCCATGGTTCAGTCAGGTCTGAGTCCGCTGGAAGCCGTGGCCATGAGTTTGCTGGTTTTTGCCGGCAGCGCCCAGCTGGCCGCCATGCCTTTGATTGCGGCAAGCGCCCCGATCTGGGTGATTTTGGCCACCAGCTTTTGCGTGAACCTGCGTTTTGTGGTGTTCAGCGCGCATTTGCGGCCTTACCTGATGCACCTGCCTCTGCGCTGGCGCCTGGGTCATGGTTATCTGATCAGCGACTTCAGTTATGTTCTGTTTACCAAGAATTACCATCACCCGGGTGCCAACGAGACGGAACGTCGTGAACAGATGGCTTACTTGAGCGGTGGCTCCGTGTGCAATTGGGTTGGCTGGCAGGGCAGCAACCTGCTGGGCATCGCCCTGGCTCACGTGATTCCGAACAACTGGGGCTTGGGTTTTGCCGGGATCATGGCCTTGCTTGGTGTCGGCTGTTCGCTGGCATCAAGCCACTTGCGGCGGGTTTCTGCCGCAGCGGCTGGTCTGGCTTCAGTGGCCGCGTTCGCCCTGCCGTACAAGCTCAACATCGTGGTGGCGATTGCCAGCGCCGTGGCTCTGTGTTTGATCATTGAGGCAACCTGGCC
>JBEGLK010000227.1:0-3954 GCA_041183605.1 Pseudomonadota bacterium | reverse complement strand
TGGCCCACCAGCAGCTTACCTGGGTGACCCGCACCGCGTCAGCCAGATGCTGTCGAATCTGGTGAACAACGCCGTCAAGTTCACCAGACAAGGGAGCATCCGCGTGGAGGGGCGCGAAGTTGAACGCATTGACCAAATGGCCGTGCTGGAATTTTCTGTGCAAGACACAGGCATCGGTATCCCCGACGACAAACAGGACTTGCTGTTTCTGCCCTTCTCGCAGGCCGACAACGCCGCCACACGCCAATTCGGAGGCACCGGCCTGGGCTTGTCGATCGTGCGCATGCTGGCACAAGCCATGGGCGGAACCTCCGGTTTCGAAAGCGAGGCCGGGCGCGGATCACGCTTCTGGTTTCGCATTTCAGCCCGACAACTCATGCCAGAGGACGAAACCCGACCGGCGCAAGCCTACCCAACCCGTTTGGCTGGCAAGGTGTTAATGGTCGAGGACAACGCCGACCATGGCCGCTTGATCGAGATCCTGCTGAAGCAGCTGGGCGTCGAGGTCACAAGAGCCGTCAACGGACAGCAGGCCGTGGAAAGCATCAGACAGGACGCATCGATCCAGCTGATCCTGATGGACCTGCACCTGCCCCTGCTCAATGGCGACGAGGCGGCAGCGCAAATACGCCAATGGGAACAAGACCACGGACAAACACGGCGTCCCATCATCGCGCTGACCGCACATGCCTACGAAGAAGATCGGCAGCGTTGCCTGCAGGCGGGCATGGACGAGGTGCTGACCAAGCCGGTATCGTTTGAGCACCTCAAAGCGGTGCTTTCCGGAGGGTTGCCCACGGTGATTCAGGACGCAGCTGACACCCATGCCCCCACACAGCCCGAGAAGGCGGTGGACGTGCCAACCGTCCTCGCCTTGGTGCGATCACTGGAACCCCTGCTGGCGCACAACCAGTTCGATGCGGTCACTCGTTTTCAGGCCCTGCAACAAGCCGTTGCAGGAACTTCGCTGGAAGCCACCATCGCCGAGCTTGGCCGCCCGCTGGCATCATTTCAATTCGACAAGACACTTGAGGGACTGCGCCAGCTCATGAAAACAGAGGACTGGCACCGGAGCATGCATGACTAATCAACGATCCAAACCCAGAATCCTGACCATCGATGACACTCCTGCCAACCTGCAAATGCTGGCAGCGGCCCTGGCGCGTGACTTCTCGATCCAGATCGCGACCTCGGGTGCCATGGGGCTGGAACTGGTTGCCAAATCCATGCCCGACCTGATCCTGCTCGATGTCATGATGCCAGAGATGGATGGCCACGAAGTGTGCCGACGTCTCAAGGCCGACCCACGCTCGCGCGCCATTCCCGTGATATTTCTCTCGGCACTGGACGACACCCATTCCGAAAGTGTCGGCCTGGCACTGGGCGCGGCCGACTACATCAGCAAGCCCATCGACGTGGAAATCACCCGGCAAAGAATCTACAACCTTCTGGAGCGTGAACAGCTGCGTCGGGAAGTTGAAGCCAATCGCGATCAACTGCAACAGCTGGTCAGCGAACTCAAGGAGACCGCCGCCAGCCTGGAGGCCACGGTGGCCAGCCGCAATGACGAATTGCGCGCGCTGGCAATGCAGCTGCTGGTCACGGAAACACAGGAACGGCGCGCCGTTGCCGGCGATCTGCATGACGACCTGGGACAGAACCTGGCCATCATCAAGCTGAAACTCAGCGCGATCGAGCTTCCCGAAACGATCCTGGCCAGCGAGGAGGGCGCGCGCTGTTGGCAGCAGTTGAAGGAAGTGCAAACCATCGTCGATCGTTCCGGCAAGTCATTGCGCTCCCTGTCCACCCAATTGAGTCCGCCGATGTTGTCGCAGTATGGCCTGGCCGCTGCACTGGAGTGGCTGGCAGAAGAAATGCAGCGCAATTTCGGACAGTTCGTCCAACTGCACGTTGGCAAAATTGCGCCACTCGACGACACCACCGCCAACACCCTGTTCCGGATGGTGCGTGAGCTGCTCATCAACAGCGGCAAACATTCCAAGGTCAACGAGGCCTCGGTGATTTTGGCAACCGATCCCGAGAGCGGATCGCTGGAAATCACCGTTGCCGACGACGGTGTCGGTTTTGACCTGACCCAGGCGCAAAAGCCGTCAACCAAAAACAGCTACGGCCTGTTCAGCATCAAGCAGCGTATCGGCTTCATTGGCGGTACCATGTCGATCGACAGCCAGCCTGGCCGCGGCACCTCAGTGACGCTCACGCTGCCCCAAGTTCCTGCCAACCCTGATCACCCGACACCAAAATGATAAGACTGCTGCTGGTTGACGACCATACGATCGTGCGCGAATCCCTGCGCGAAGTGCTCGAACGCGAGCCCGACATCACGGTGCTGGGAGAAGCCGCCGCAGGCGACACCGGTCTGGTACTGGCGTACCAGCTGATGCCCGATGTGGTGCTGACCGACATCCAGATCCCGGGCTTTGACGGCATTGAGTTCACGCGTCGCCTGACCAAGGAATGCCCCGCGGTGAAAGTGCTGGCTTTGTCAAGCCATTTGGACCGACGCTACGTGGTGCAAATGCTCGATGCGGGTGCCATCGGTTACGTCAACAAGGCGGCGGGTCGCAAGGAACTGCTGCAGGGCATTCGCGCCGTTGCAGCAGGCCAACGCTACCTGTGCCAGGAATGTGCCGCCATGCTGGTCAGAACGCCGCCAGGCGGCAAACAGGTCAAGCTGGGACGCCGGGAAATCGAAGTCCTGAAATTGATCGCCGAAGGCCTGACGTCAACAGCCATTGGCGACAAGTTGTTCATCGCCCCGGGCACGGTGGAAGTGCACCGGCGCAACATCATGAGCAAACTCGAGCTGCACAACATCGCCGAGCTCACGCAGTATGCGATTCGCGAAGGTCTGATCGGGCTGTGAGCCCTTGCTGCCAGCCGGGAAGGAGTGGAAATGATACGTTTGCTGATCGCCGATGACCATGAACACCTGAGAGCCACACTGCGTGAACTGCTCGGGCGCGAGTCCGACATCACCATCGTTGCCGAGGCCTGCGACGGCGAGCAGGTACTGGCGTTGACGGCCCAGCATGTACCCCATGTGGTGTTGATGGACCTGGCCATGCCGGTGCTCGACGGCATCGAGGCGACACGCCTGCTCGTCGAACGTTTTCCCTCCGTCAAAGTACTGGCTTATTCCTCCCATCTGGAGCGTCGTCTGGTGCGGAAAATGCTCGCCAACGGCGCGCTGGGCTACATCAACAAGGGCGCCAGCCGCAAGGAACTGCTACTCGCCGTACGCAGCGTTGCTGCAGGCAAAGCCTTCCTGTGTGAAGAGACCTCGGCACTGATGGCGCAGGTCGGTCCGATGAGCCAATACATGCCCCTGGACTGAGGCGCGGCGCATCCGGCCTGTCATCCAAGTGACATCAAAATTACCGGATATACGGTACTGAAAAATATGGTGAACGCGATATTTCTTTTATCACGCTGAAATCAGACACTTCTCTCCGTGCACTACTTATCGCACTTGCTTCACAGAAGCGGAGTTTTGAGTCTTTTTTCAACCTTTCATTTTTTAGGATCCAACATGAACACATCCATCAAGAACGTCTCGAAAGTTTTGGCAACTGCAGCTTTTCTGGCCAGCGCCGGTTTTGTGCACGCCGCAGATGCTGCGCCGAATGGCGGGTCAACGACAGCCAATCTTGCCGTGTCGGCCTCCATCACCGCGAAATGCACCATCAGCACCACCGCCGTCGCTTTTGGTGCCTACGATCCGGTTGTGACCAACTCGAGCACCGGTAGCAACGTCACACAAAATGGCGAAGTCGTGGTCGCATGCACCAAACGTGCCGGTTCCCTGTGGGTTGGCCTGGGTAGTGGCCTCTACGCCGATGCTGGCGTGCGCTACATGAACGGTCAAACGCGTGGTGACAAGTTGGCCTATTCGCTGAAGCAACCGAGCAGCAACACTCCAGACGCTTCCTG
>JBEGLK010000226.1:0-3982 GCA_041183605.1 Pseudomonadota bacterium | reverse complement strand
GTGGCAAGTCCAGCCTGGATGCGGTAATGCGGGCGCTTTGGCAACGTTGCCTGGCTGGCCCGATGACGCAGGACGATCTGCTGGCGGTGCTGGCCGAACTGAGCGGCAGATCCTATGCAGCTGAGTTGCAGCTGTGGGTGCACGGCACGGCCGACCTGCCGATCACAAAGCTGCTGAAACAGCACGGCATTCGCTGCGACGAAGAGCGCGCTTCACTCGCCGACCAATTGGGCATGAAGGTCAACGAGCAACAAGGCATACGCGTCAAGAGTGTGTTGCGTGGCAGTGCAGCCGAGCAGGCTGGTTTTGCCGCGGGTGACGAGTGGCTGGGTGTGGCCACTGGCCAGGGCAAAACCGCCCAGCGCTGGCGCATCAACAAGCTCGATGACCTATCCACCTACGTCGGTAGCGACACAAACTGCCGCGCGCTGATTGCCCGCGACCAACGCCTGCTGACCTTGTCTTTGAACTTGCCTGACGCGTTGCGCCAAATCAAACTCGGGGTGACTGACCTCAAACAGGCCGACGCCTGGCTCAACGGCAAGACACCCGCCTGATCCCTTTCTTTTTATACCCTGCAGGAGACCTCATGACCTATGAACTGATCACCGTCCGCACCGAAGCCGACAAGGTGGGCATCATCACGCTGAACCGCCCCAAACAACTCAACGCGCTCAACGACCAGCTCATGACCGAGCTCGGCACCGCGATGCAGGCGTTTGATGCCGACCCTGCCATCCACTGCATGATCATCACAGGCAGCGAAAAGGCCTTTGCCGCCGGCGCCGACATTGGCGCCATGGCGAATTACAGCTTTGCTGACGTTTATAAAACGGATTACATCACCCGCAACTGGGAAGCAATGCGGGCCGTACGCAAACCCGTCATTGCGGCGGTGAGCGGTTTTGCGCTCGGGGGTGGCTGCGAACTGGCCATGATGTGCGACTTCATCATTGCTGCCGACAATGCCCGTTTTGGCCAACCCGAGGTCAAGTTGGGCATCATCCCGGGCGCCGGTGGCACACAACGCCTGCCGCGTGCGGTGGGCAAGGCCAAGGCCATGGATCTGGCGCTGACCGGACGCATGATGGACGCCAGCGAGGCGGAGCGCTCAGGATTGGTCAGCCGCGTGGTGCCATTGGACAAGCTGATGGATGAAGCGCTGGGCGCGGCCCTCATGATCAGCGAGTTTTCGCAACTGGCTGTCATGGCCGCCAAGGAGTCGGTCAACCGCGCTTTTGAGGGTAGCTTGAGTGACGGCATCATGTTTGAACGCCGCATGTTTCACGCCATGTTTGCCACCGCAGACCAAAAAGAAGGCATGGACGCATTCGTCAACAAACGCAAAGCCGTTTTTAAGCACCAATGATGCCGCTTGCCGCCCAAAGCGGCTCACAAATCGTTATAATCTTGCCCTGTTGGTGATATAGCTCAGTTGGTTAGAGCGCAGCATTCATAATGCTGATGTCGGTGGTTCAAATCCACCTATCACCACCAAGTCACTTAAAACCCGCATCGGCTACCGGCCTGTGCGGGTTTTTCATTTACAGCCTTGCATCGCCGGCCGATTGTGCACGCGGATTGCGATGCCCCGGCTTGGCCAACAGTTCAAGGTAGAACGCATCGCCGCCATCTTTTGCCACACTATCGATCAAGGCAGTCAAGGTGGCTGGATGGACCGCGAGCGCGTTGTCGGACCGGGTGCCGAATTTGCAGTCAAAGTCCCAATAGTCAGCCCCTTCGGGCAGTGTCTTGCGACGCTCGCGCTTCATGTACTGCCGAATTTCGTGTTTGGTAGCATCCACCACGCGGTCACGGTTTTTGCCTTCAATGTTGAGTTGGAATGTTTTCTTCATGTGTCCTTTGAATCGGTTGATGCCCGCCTGGAAGGACTGGCTTTGCGAGGGGGTGATTATGCGTCCAGCCCCAATACAAGGGTCTGTCGGCGCGCCCTGTCGAGAAACAACTAAACTGCCCCAATCGCCAGCCGCACCCACTTTCCCCACACCCCCTTTATGCCTTTTTCAAATCTTGGCTTGTCCAACCCAATTCTCGAAGCCGTTCACAAGTTAGGCTTCGACGCGGCCACACCCATTCAGTCGGGTGCCATCGGGCCTGCGCTACAGGGCCGGGACGTGTTGGGCTGCGCTCGCACCGGCTCGGGCAAGACATTGGCTTTTGCCCTGCCCTTGCTGCAACAGCTGTCTGGCCGTACCGGTCGTTTGGCTCAGGCGCTGGTGTTGGTGCCCACACGCGAACTTGCCACCCAGGTGGGTGACACGATTCGCGCCCTGGCCCAACATTTGTCGCAGCCGCCCAAGGTCAGCGTGGTTTTTGGCGGCGTTTCGATCAACCCTCAGCTGATGGGATTACGCGGCGGCACCGACGTGCTGGTGGCGACACCAGGGCGCTTGCTGGACCTGGTGGCCCACAATGCCGTCAAACTCTCCGGGGTGAAGGTGCTGGTGCTCGACGAAGCCGACCGCCTGCTCGACCTGGGTTTTTCTGAAGAGCTGAATCAGCTTTTGGCTCTGCTGCCTGCCAAGCGGCAAAGCCTGTTTTTCTCGGCCACTTTCGCCCCAGCCGTGCAGACGCTCGCCAACACCTTGCTGCACGATCCGGTGCGTGTGGATGTGCGGCCTGATGCCGCGCCACCGCTGGAGATCGTGCAACGTGTGATTGCGGTGGACACCCCAAGACGCACCCAGTTGCTGCGTCATCTGGTCCAGCAGAACGCATGGAAGCGCGTTCTGGTGTTTGTGGCCACCAAATTTGCCGCCGAGATCGTGGCTGACAAGCTGCGCAAGGCTGGCCTGACCGCCGAACCCTTCCATGGCGAGTTGAGCCAGGGCAAACGCACCCAGGTGCTGACCGATTTCAAGGCCGAACGCCTGAACGTGGTGGTGGCCACCGATGTGGCGGCACGCGGCCTGGACATTGCTGGCCTGCCGGTGGTGATCAACTTTGACCTGCCGCGTTCGGTCAACGATTACACCCACCGCGTTGGACGCACCGGCCGCGCCGGTGAATCCGGCTTGGCGGTGAGCTTTGTCAGCGCCGCCACACAGGCCCACTGGCGGTTGATTGCCAAGCGCCAGCAGTTGACGCTTGAACTGGAAAGCATTCCCGGCTTCGAGGCGAAGGAGACGGCTCCTCCAGCATCCAGCCACCCTGATGCGCCTGGTAACGGTGGCATCAAGGGTCGTCGCCCCAGCAAGAAAGACAAGTTGCGAGCACTGGCAGCTTCGGACAAAACGTCTGTGACTTAAAATGATGCCTTCTTTCACAGCCTCTGGATGAACACCATGAACCGCTGCCTCTTCGCCGCCAAAGGCTTTTCTTTGGGACTGATGTCCCTGCTAACGCTGGTCACACTGGCGCCAGAACCACTTGCCGCGCAAGAGTTGGTGCGGCAGTTCCCTGCCGCGGCGCGGCGCGGCACGCTGGAAGTGACCCAACCGCCCAATATCCTGATCAACGGCCAGCCCGAGCGCCTGTCACCCGGCGCCCGCATCAAGAACAGCAACAACATGATCGTGTTGTCCGGCAACCTGGTTGGGCAGCCTGTGCTGGTCAACTATTTGCGCGATGCGCAGGGTCAGATCCATGAAGTGTGGCTGCTGAATGCGACTGAAGCACAGGAAAAACGCGCCGGCATGGAGCCGGTGACCAACTTCGTCTTCAGCTCAGATGCCGACAAGCCCAAAACCGACGACGGCAAGACGCCGTTCGACCAGTTGCCGAAGTTCGACTCCCGTTAGCGAGATTCCGGGGCTTCGTCCTGTGAGAGCGGCGCCTTCGCCGCGATTGAATCCGGACTTCCATCGGCCAGAGGCGGGCCTCCCACAAAGCCCAACACACAACACCATTTTTTACCATGACAAAAAAAGTATTCATCAAAACCTACGGCTGCCAGATGAACGAGTACGACTCGGACAAGATGAGCGATGTGCTCGGCGCAGCGCAGGGCTACACACCAACC
>JBEGLK010000225.1:0-3988 GCA_041183605.1 Pseudomonadota bacterium | reverse complement strand
AATGCCGGAATTCATCACAGCCATTTCCACCGTGCCACCCTTGAGGGCAGACAGCGTGGCCTGGTCACTACCCAAGGCGCCGTTCAGGAACAGTTGCACCTTCATCTTGCCGCCCGACTTGGCAGCCACCAAGTCAGCAAACTTTTTCATGCCAGCCACAGCAGGGTGGCCTTCAGGGCTGTTCAGGCCATATTTGAAGGTGCGTTCCTGGGCGCTGGCCAGGCCCATGGCGGCCAGTGCCAAGCTTGCAATCACGGATTTGATAAACAGTCGTTTCATGAGTTTTCTCCTGGACAGTTGATATATTTGGTTGTACGCATAAAAGGATTCCCAAGCGAGGCGTACCCAGACCCGCTTGGGTCTTGAAAAATTATTTGTAGAACCAGTGTGCCGGCACCATGACCAGGTCTGGGAACGCCACCATCAGGAACATGATGACGAACTGGGCGATCATGAAAGGAACCACGCCTTTGGTCACCTCATCCATGCTGACCTTGCCGACACCGGCCACGGCATTCAGCACCGTGCCCACCGGCGGGGTGATCAGGCCAATGGCATTGTTGATGATGAACATCACACCAAAATAAACCGGGTCAATGCCTGCAGCCTTGACAACCGGCATCAGCACCGGGGTCAGCAGCAGGATGGTGGGTGTCATGTCCAGCGCGGTGCCTACCACCATGGTCAACACCATGATGGCCAGCATCAGCAGCTTGGGGCTGTCCAGCAGCGGCTGCAGCAGCGCCACCACCTGCGCCGGCAGGTTGGCCACGGTGATGAGCCAGGCCGACACCATGGCGGCGGCCACCAGGAACATCACCACCGAGGTGGTTTTGGCTGCCATCACAAACAGCGGTACGAGTTGCTTTAAGTTCAGTTCGCGGTAAATCACCGTGGACACAAACAATGCGTACACCGCTGCCACCACGGCAGCCTCGGTCGGGGTGAAGATGCCAAATTTCAGGCCAAACACAATGATGACCGGCAGCACCAGCGCCCATGTGGCCAAGCGCATGGCTTCCATCACTTCGGCGAAGGTCTTGCGGGGTGGCGGTACCACGACTTCGCGGCGCACCAACCACCACCAAGTGAAGACCAAGGACACGGCCAGCCAGACGCCCGGAAAAATGCCGGCCATGAAAAGCTTGGTAATCGAGACGTTGGCAGCCACACCAAAAATCACAAAACCGATGCTGGGCGGAATGATCGGGGCAATGATGCCAGCCGAAGCAATCAGGCCGGCCGAGCGCGCCTTGTCATGTCCGGCCGCCACCATCATGGGCAGCAACAAGGCGGTCAGCGCGGCAGCATCGGCCACGGCCGAACCCGACAGCGAGGCCATGATCACCGCGGCCACAATCGTCACATAACCGAGGCCACCCTTGATGTGCCCGACCAGCGCCATGGCAAAGTTCACGATGCGCCGCGACAAACCGCCGGCGTTCATGAGTTCGCCCGCCAGCATGAAGAACGGCACCGCCAGCAGCGGGAAGCTGTTGGAGCCTTCTAAAAGGTTCTGCGCCAGAATCTGCGCATCGAACATGTTGAGCTGCCACATCAGCGCAGCACCACACAACAGCAATGAGAAGGCAATCGGCACGCCAAGGGCCATGGCCGCCATCAGGGAACCCAGAAAAATAATGATCGTCATGTCAGGCTCCTGATTTAGTTTTTGGCATCGGCGTTGCCGTGGGCAGCTTCTTCTGATTCCTGCATCAGCATCAGATGGGCTTCGTCAATCTGGCCCGTGAGCAGTCGGTACAAGTCACGCAAAAGAATCGGCAAACTCAAGGCAGAAAACGCCATGCCACCCGCATAAAACCAGCCCATGGAGACTTCCATCACCGGGCTTTCTGAATCTTTGTTGACCATGAACTGGTCGTAAGTGCCCTTGAAGATCAGCCACAGGCAAAACAGCATCAGCAGCAGCGAAATGCCCATGCACAGGCGCTTGCCGGCTGGCCCCAGGCGACCGACCAGCATGTCGGTACCCAGATGGGCGTTGTCGCGCAGTGCAATCACTGCACCCAGGAAAGTGACCCAGACAAACAACCAGCGCGACAATTCTTCGGACACGGTAAAGCCTGAATTGAAGGCGTAACGCATGAACACGTTGCCAAAAACCAATACCACCATGCCAGCCAGGGCGGCCGCGATCAGATAACCGATGAACTGGCAATACTTGTCAATTATTTTTTGAACCACAGGTGGACTCCTGACTTTGGGTTGGTGATGCGTTAATGTACTAACTGGTTAGTTTTTGCAAATCAGTATTTACCCTAGGTTTTGCAAAAATGTTGTTTGGTTGGCGATAGTTGGAGCGTCCTCAAGCGAGCATGAATCGCAGCACCATGTCGATGATGTTCTTGCGACGTGTGGCAATGGCTTCGGGGGAAGTGGGATCCTGACTGAAAATCAGACCAAAGGTATGCTGGTTCGACACGTTGAAAAACGTCAGGGCCGAAATCGAGGCATGAATGTCGACCGGATCGAGTCCGGTGCGGAACACGCCCGTCGCCACGCCACGCTCATACAACTCCCGAATGGCTGCAATGGCCGGCACATTGAGTCCTTGAATACTTTTGCTTTGCGACAGGTAAGCGCCGCGCTGCATGTTTTCCGACATCACCAGGCGAATGAAACTTTCGTTGTCGTGGTGGTGGTCAAAGGTAAATCCGACCAGCTTTTTCAGTGCTTCCACGGGCGGCAAATCGGCCAGGTGCAAGCCAGACTCGATGGCACGCATGCGCCGGTAGATGTCCTCCAGCACCGCACGGTACAAACCTTCCTTGCTGCCGAAGTAGTAATAAATCATGCGCTTGCTGGTTTTGGTCGCCGCCGCAATTTCGTCGATGCGGGCGCCATCCAGTCCTTTTTCGCCAAATTCGACCGTCGCGACTTCCAGAATCCCGGCCATGGTGCGTTCCGGGTCGTTGGTGCGGCTGGGCGCGCGGGCCGGCGGTTTGGATTTGCCGGTTTTGCTGACCTGCGTCACTTTTTTTGGTAAATGTACAGCTTGGTTCATACATAAAGTATAGGACAGTGTCTGCATATCGCTTATAAAAGCATTTGCTGCGGCGGGTTGCTGCGTCGGTTTGACGTCGAACTTTTCCCGGGTAAGTTATCGTTGCGACATGAAAATTTCATTCTTGCAACTGGGATGGCGCTCGCTGACGCGAGATTTGCGTGCGGGTGAGCTGCGTTTGCTGCTGGTGGCAGTGACATTGGCGGTGGCTGCGCTCACGGCGGTCGGTTTTTTTGCCGACAGGCTCAAGGGTGGATTGCAGCGTGATGCGCGTCAGCTCATGGGGGGCGACGCGGTGGTGTCCAGTGACAACCCGATTCCTGAAGCCTTTTTGGCGCAGGTCAAGGCATTGGGCTTGCAGCAGACCGTCAACCTGAGTTTCCCGACCATGGCGCGTGCGCCTGAGAGCGATGGTGGCAGCACCAGACTGGTGTCCCTGAAGGTTGTGGCCGAGGGTTACCCTTTGCGCGGGCGCTTGCGTGTGAGCCAGCAGCCGGATGCAAACGGCGACTTGACCAGCGACATTCCACCCCCCGGCCAGGCCTGGGTCGATGCGGCTGTGCTGGATGCACTTGCCGTGCCTTTGGGCGGCAATCTGCTGCTTGGTGAGAGCAGGTTCAAAGTGAGCCGCATCATCGTGAATGAACCCGACCGGGGCGCCGGGTTCATGAATTTTGCGCCGCGCGTCATGATCAACGAGGCTGACATTACGGCCACCGGACTGATCCAGCCCGCCAGCCGTGTGCGTTATCGCCTGGCGGTGGCTGGTGACGACCGGCCGATCAAGGCCTTTGTCGAATGGGCGCAAGTCCAGCTTGAATCACATGCGGTGCGCGGTGCCCGGGTTGAGGCGCTTGAGGGCGGCCGCCCCGAGCTCAGTACCACCCTCGACCGGGCCGAGAAGTTTTTGAATCTGATTGCGCTGCTGGCAGCCTTGCTGAGCGCGGTGGCCGTGGCATTGGC
>JBEGLK010000224.1:0-7700 GCA_041183605.1 Pseudomonadota bacterium | reverse complement strand
GCTACCCGCCGGAATGCGTTGTGAGACCGGCAGCGCCTGGTCCTGATCAGTCAAATCAGCACATCGCAGCGCATACCCATCCATGGAACTGTTGTCATGGGGCGGCACTTGCAAGTGGGATATCAGGTCTTGTGCCAGCACCCGGCCATCGGCATCAAAGGTGGGAACCTGTTCAATACCTTCCAGCATGACGGCATGCCCCAATAACTGGGACAACGCGTCATCGAGCGACTTCATGGCTTGTGCAGCGGGGCGTTCAGCAGTCATGCGTATTTCAGGCACACCGCTGTGCGATAAAGGTCCTGATAGCCAACACATCAGCCGGCATGTTCACAACCCGTTTGGGCAAGGCTTCGATGCCCTTGAATTTGGCCGGACGATCAGGCTCCATGCCGGTGGCTTCAACAATGGTGTCGGCAAACTTGATAGGCAGGGCAGTTTCCAGCACGATCATGGGCACACCCGTCTGGACGTGTTCACGCGCCACCTTGACGCCGTCCGCCGTGTGTGTGTCAATCATCGTGCCATGGCTTTGATGGATGCCCTTGATGGTGGCAAGGCGGTCGGCATGGCTGCTTTTACCGCTGTCAAAGCCATAACGCACAGCCGCTTGGCCAAAGGCCGGGTGCGCGCTCAAGTCGAAGAAGCCAACACGAGCCAGTGCATCGCCAAACAGCGCTTTTGTGCGCGCGCCGTCGCGTCCGAGCAAATCAAAAATGAAACGCTCGAAGTTGCTCGCCTTGGAAATATCCATCGACGGACTGGAGGTTTCATGGGTGTCGGCGCTGCCCCGGACCCGGTAAACACCGGTCTTGAAAAATTCGTCGAGCACGTCGTTTTCGTTGGTGGCCACCACCAGACGGGCGATCGGCAGACCCATCATGCGCGCCACATGGCCGGCGCAGACGTTGCCAAAATTGCCGCTGGGCACGGTGAAACTGACCTTATCCGTGTTCTGCTGGGTTGCCTGGAAATAACCGGCAAAGTAATACACCACCTGGGCCAGCAAGCGTGCCCAATTGATCGAATTGACCGTGCCGATCTTGTACTTGCGTTTGAAGTCCAGATCGTTGCTGACCGCCTTGACCATGTCTTGGCAGTCGTCAAACACGCCATCCACGGCAATGTTGAAAATGTTGTCGTCCATGAGGCTGAACATTTGTGCTTGCTGAAACGGACTCATGCGACCCTGCGGGCTGGTCATGAAGACGCGCACACCCTTCTTGCCACGCATGGCGTATTCGGCGGCACTGCCGGTATCGCCACTGGTGGCGCCCAAAATGTTGAGCTCTTCACCGCGGCGGCCCAGTTCATACTCGAACAAATTGCCCAGCAGCTGCATGGCCATGTCCTTGAAGGCCAGCGTGGGTCCGTTGGACAAGGCTTCCAGCCAGATGCCGTCTTCCAGGCGGCGCAGGGGCACGATCTGTGGCGTGCCAAACACCTCAGCTGTATAAGTTTTGTGACACAGGGCTTTGAGATCAGCCGCCGGGATGTCGTCAATGTAGAGCGACAAAACCTCAAACGCCAACTCGGCATAACCCTGGTTCTGGTAGACCTGGCGCCAACGGCTCAAGGTGGCGTCATCCACATGGGGGTAAGTCTCAGGCAGATACAAGCCGCCATCGGGCGCCAGGCCTTCAAGCAGGATGTCGCAAAAATGTTTGGGACTTTGGTCGCCCCGGGTCGAGATGTATTTCATTTCAGGCCAACTCTTCCTTGCGAATGCGGGTGATCGGCTCGAGCACGGCCGGCAAGGCCTGCATCTTGGCCATGGCGGCATTCATGTGGGCTTCCATGCAGTCGTGCGTCAGAATGATGAGGTCAGTCTGCGGCACCAGAGCCTTCCCGTCTGCGGCCTCGGTTTTGATCTCGTCGGCTTCCCGTTGCAGCACAGCGTCAATGCTGATGTCAGCCTCTGCCAGAATGCCGGTCACCTTGGCCAGCACACCGGTTTCGTCGGCCACGCGCAGGCGCAGGTAGTAGCTGGTGACAACATCACCCATTGGCATCACAGGCAAATTGCTCATGGCATTGGGCTGAAACGCCAGATGCGGCACACGCTGGGCTGCATCGGCGGTATGCAAGCGGGTAATGTCAACCAGGTCGGCAATCACGGCACTTGCTGTGGGTTCAGAACCCGCACCCTTGCCGTAGTAGAGGGTGGTGCCAACGGCATCGCCCTGCACCACCACCGCGTTCATGGCACCTTCCACATTGGCAATCAGGCGCTTGGCCGGGATCAGGCAGGGATGGACGCGCAATTCAATACCCTTGGCCGTGCGCTTGGTAATGCCCAGCAATTTGATGCGGTAGCCGAGTTGCTCGGCGTATTTGATGTCGGCCGCACCCAGCTTGGTGATGCCCTCGACATAGGCTTTGTCGAACTGCACCGGAATGCCAAAGGCAATCGCACTCATGATGGTGGCCTTGTGCGCAGCGTCAACGCCTTCAATGTCAAAGGTCGGGTCAGCTTCGGCGTAACCCAGGGCCTGCGCCTGTTTGAGCGCCACGGCAAAGTCCAGGCCCTTGTCGCGCATTTCACTCAGGATGAAGTTGGTGGTGCCGTTGATGATGCCGGCGATCCACTGAATGCTGTTGGCCGTCAGGCCTTCGCGCAATGCCTTGATGATCGGGATACCACCGGCA
The DNA here is from genome assembly GCA_041183605.1 of Pseudomonadota bacterium. Lineage (GTDB taxonomy): Bacteria > Pseudomonadota > Gammaproteobacteria > Burkholderiales > Burkholderiaceae_C > Rhodoferax. The sequence goes on along the minus strand of JBEGLK010000224.1, from coordinate 5,051 downwards.
ACCGCAGCCTCAAAAGCCACCATCACACCTTTGGCCGATGCTGCCGCAAAAATTTCCGTGCCGTGCACGGCCAGCAATGCCTTGTTGGCTGTCACCACATGTTTGCCGGCAGCAATCGCCTCCAGCACCAAGGTCTTTGCAATGCCATAACCACCAATAAGTTCAATCACGATGTCGATGTCCGGATTGGCAATCACAGCGCGTGCGTCGTTAACGACCTTCACATCCGGTCCAACCAGTTCCTGGGCGCGCGCCACATTCAGGTCGGCCACCATGGTGATCTGAATGCCACGTCCGGCGCGGCGCTTGATTTCTTCCTGATTGCGAAGGAGCACATTAAACGTGCCCGAGCCAACAACGCCAATGCCCAACAGACCAACTTGAATAGGTTTCATAATATTTACAGGTACAAATAAATTAATTGCCGTGCCGCTTGCGGTAGCTTTCGAGGAACTTGGCGACGCGCCCAATGGCCTCGCGCAAATCGTCTTCATGCGGCAAAAACACAATGCGGAAGTGGTCTGGCGCCGGCCAGTTAAAACCCGTGCCCTGCACCAGCATGACCTTGGTTTCCTGCAGCAACTCCAAAAAGAATTGTTGGTCATCCTTGATCGGATACACCTGCGGATCAAGCTTGGGAAACATGTAGAGGGCGGCGACGGGTTTGACACAACTCACCCCCGGAATCGCCGTGATCAGCTCATACGCCAGATCGCGTTGACGGCGCAAGCGCCCGCCTTCACACACCAGATCGTTGATGCTCTGGTAACCGCCCAATGCGGTCTGGATGGCCCACTGACCCGGAACATTGGAGCACAGCCGCATGTTCGAGAGCATGTTGAGCCCCTCGATGTAGTCCTTGGCCGGCTTTTTGTCGCCCGAGAGAATCATCCAGCCAGCGCGGTAGCCACAGGAACGGTAACTCTTGGACAAAGAATTGAAGGTGAGCGTCAACACATCCTCGCTCAAGGAGCCGATGGCCGTGTGTTTGACACCGTCATAAAGCACCTTGTCGTAGACCTCGTCGGCAAAAATCACCAAGCCATGCTCACGTGCAATCTCCACCAGCGACTTGAGGAGTTCGTCGGAATACAGCGCGCCAGTCGGGTTGTTCGGGTTGATCACCACCAGGCCCTTGGTTCGGGGCGTGATCTTGTCACGAATGTCGCGGTCCACAACGGGTAGTCAGGCGAAGGCAAAAGCAGCTCATCGCCATCGTCGAGCAAGGCGTTGGTCGCCATCACAATCAGCTCGCTGGCACCATTGCCCAAATAAATATCGTCGAGTGTGACCCCCTTGATGCCCTGCTTTTGGGTCTCGTGCATGACCGCCTTGCGTGCCGCAAAAATGCCTTTGCTGTCCGAATAACCCGCCGAATTGGGCAAGTTACGGATCATGTCCTGCTGGATTTCTTCAGGGGAATCAAAGCCAAACACGGCCAGGTTGCCAATGTTGAGCTTGATGATTTTGTGGCCTTCTTCTTCCATCTGGCGCGCTGCGTCCATGATGGGGCCCCGAATGTCATAACAAACATTGGCCAACTTGGCTGATTTACGTATGGTCTTCAAAGTCCCTCCGGGCGTAGGCGTTCAATGGCGAAACCTATAATTTGACCACAAGTTTCACCTGCTGCAATTTAATTCAGAGCAGTTCCCACACCAAGCCCTGCCTCATGAAAATTCACCCCGACATCATCAGCGTTCCATTCATCAGCTCTTATGGCAAGGGATGGGTTCAGGTGGCAGGTCAACAATTGACCCGCAGCGTGGTGATTTCCTCTGACGGAAGGCAATTTGAGTGGCCCTGCGCACGCTTCGACGAGCTGACACCAGCGCACTTTGAGCAACTTGCCCAATTAAAAACCGAATTGGTGATTTTTGGCAGTGGCGAGCGCCTGCGTTTTCCGGCTCCTGCCCTGACCCGCGCACTCATCGAATGCCAAATTGGCATCGAATCCATGGACACCCAGGCAGCCTGCCGCACCTACAACATCCTGGCCGGCGAAGGCCGCCATGTGGCCGTGGCCCTGTTGATGGAGTCATCCGGCGATCAATGACATGACAACAGGCCAGATATGTCCTCAGCTCTCTAAACTGCAGGCAAATCAATGTAAAATGCATAGCTTGCAGTCTGGGGTGCAGCAAGAGGATAGTACCCACGACTTGAGAGACCGACGCATCCTGTCACACGAGATCGAAAAAACATGGCGATAGTTGTCAACAAACCCATCCCTGAATTTGAATCTAATGCTACTGGAGGAATCCGGGTTACCAATACCTCTCATCTCGGACATGTTGTTGTTCTGTATTTTTACCCCAAAGACAACACCCCCGGTTGTACCACCGAAGCCATGCAGTTTCGCGACAAATACAAAGAGTTTGTGAAAGCGGGCGCCACGGTTTTTGGTGTTTCTCGTGACAACATGCGTTCACACGAAGAATTCAAAATGAAACTCGAACTGCCGTTCGAGCTGATTGCCGACACCGAAGAAAAAATGTGTCACATGTTCGGCGTTGTCAAAAACAAGATCATGTACGGCAAAAAGGTCAAAGGGATCGAGCGCAGCACCTTCCTCATCGGCGCCGATGGCCTGCTCAAGGAAGAGTGGCGTGGTCTCAAGGTGCCTGGCCACGTGGATGAAGTTCTAAGCGCCGTCAAGGAACTTCAAAAATCGCCCGCCCTGGCATAAGACCTCAGGGGTTCTGATGGGCCCTTCTAACTCAATGACAAGAACTGTCACAAAGGCTCGTGCATAATCATCCACATGCCGAAGAAAAATTTTTGTATCCTGAAAAGCCGCCTGCTTGCCATGGCGGCTTTTTCGTTTTTGAACCAGCAACTTTCCTAACGCGCAGGAGTTTTTAATGCCTTTGCCCACTGCCCCGTCCAAACGTGCTGCCTTGTTGTCATTACAGGACTTCAATGTGCCGGCACGTACCAAAGCAAAAGGCAGCACGCCAAAGCAGCAAGTGTCCCAGTTGCCCGAAGTGGCGGAGACCTTGCCGCAACAAATCGTTGCGCCCCAAGCTGCAGCCAAAACAACCGAGACCGTCAGCACACCAAAGACGAGCGCGAAACGCCGGCGTGAGCCAGCCCCGGTTACCCAAGTCGTCACACGCCCCAAAAAACGCAAAGACGGACCCTGCAAACTTTTTGTGCTGGACACCAATGTCTTGTTGCACGACCCCAGTTGCCTGTTCCGCTTTGAGGAACACGACGTATTTTTGCCCATGATCGTGCTCGAAGAGTTGGATGGACACAAGAAGGGCATGACAGAAGTGGCCCGAAACGGGCGTCAAACCAGCCGCTCACTCGATGCACTGGCCGAACACCAGGGCTCCGACATCAGCACCGGACTGCCTTTGAATGCCACGGGTCACACCGAAGCACGAGGTCGCCTGTTTTTTCAAACACAACTACTGAACTACGATCTGCCCACCAGCCTGCCACAAGGCAAGGCTGACAACCAAATTCTGGGTGTGGTTGAAGCCTTGCGCAAACAACACGCACCGCGCGACGTGGTTCTGGTCTCCAAAGACATCAACATGCGCGTCAAAGCGCGGGCGCTGGGCTTGCAAGCCGACGACTATCAAAATGACAAAACCCTCGAAGATGGTGACTTGCTGTACAGCGGCGCTTATGCACTGCCAGCCGATTTCTGGAACACCCACGGCAACACAGTGGAAAGCTGGCAACAAGGCGCACATACCTTTTACCGCGTCACAGGCCCGGTGGTACCGCAACTCCTGATCAACCAATTTGTTTATTTTGAAGCCCCGGGTGAACCCAGCCTGTATGCCAAGGTTACAGAAATTCGCGGCAAGACGGCGGTCTTCAGAACCCTGAAAGACTATACCCATCTGAAAAATGCGGTGTGGGGCATCTCGACACGCAACCGTGAGCAGAACTTTGCCATGAACCTGCTGATGGACCCCGATGTTGATTTTGTCACCCTGACCGGAACTGCCGGCACCGGCAAAACCTTGATGGCGCTGGCTTCGGGTTTGACCCAAGTGCTTGATGAGCGGCGTTATACCGAAATCATCGTCACCCGCGCCACCGTCAGTGTGGGTGAAGACATCGGGTTTTTGCCCGGCACCGAAGAAGAAAAAATGGGCCCCTGGATGGGCGCGCTGGATGACAACCTGGAAGTGCTCGGCAAGACCGACACCGCCGCCGGTGAATGGGGACGTGCCGCCACCAACGAGCTGATTCGCAGTCGCATCAAGATCAAGAGCATGAATTTCATGCGGGGCCGGACCTTTTTGAATAAGTACGTGATCATTGACGAGGCGCAGAATTTAACGCCCAAACAAATGAAAACACTGATCACCCGCGCCGGGCCCGGCACCAAGATCATTTGCATGGGAAACATTGCCCAGATTGACACCCCTTACCTGACCGAGGGCTCATCTGGTCTGACGTATGCCGTGGACAAGTTCAAAGGCTGGCAACATAGCGGCCACATCACGCTGGCACGCGGCGAGCGCTCACGGCTGGCTGATTTTGCGAGTGAAGTGCTTTAAACAGTTGGGGTCAGAGCACGTCGCTGCGCGAGTGGTCTGACCCGCAAAGTCTCAGAAATCCCCGCTGGCCCCATTGGCGAGTGACTCGAACTTGGTGATCTTGTTCAGGAACGCCAGTTTGACCACACCCGTGGGGCCGTTCCGTTGCTTGGCAATGATCACCTCGGCCACACCGGGTTCCTTGCAGGCATCCTTGGTGTAATACTCATCACGGTAAATGAACATGATGATGTCGGCATCCTGTTCGATGGCGCCTGATTCGCGCAAATCACTCATCATGGGACGTTTGTCCGGACGCTGCTCAACACTTCGGTTCAACTGCGACAACGCGATCACCGGGCATTTCAATTCCTTGGCCAGCATCTTCAAGCCACGGGAAATTTCACCCAATTCAGTGGCCCGGTTCTCACCATCGCTGCCATTGGAACCACTCATCAGCTGCAAATAGTCGACCACGATCAAACCCAGCTGGCCGCACTGGCGCGACAAGCGCCGGGCGTTGGCGCGCAATTCGCTCGAGGTCAA
>JBEGLK010000223.1:0-4563 GCA_041183605.1 Pseudomonadota bacterium | reverse complement strand
CCGGCGACAAAGCAGTTTTTGCCGTTGGCGTATTCCTGGCATTTCTCGGTGTGGAACTGGCCGGTCTTGCCGGTGATGCCCTGGGTGATGACCTTGGTGTCTTTGTTGATGTAGATGGACATGTCGGTGTTCCTTACTTGACTGCGGCAACGACTTTTTGGGCCGCTTCTGCCATGGTGTCGGCGCTGATGATGGGCAGGCCGCTCTCAGCCAGCATTTTCTTGCCCAGGTCTTCGTTGGTGCCTTTCATGCGCACCACCAGCGGGACCGACAGGTTCACGGCCTTGCAGGCGGTGATGACGCCGGTGGCGATGGTGTCGCATTTCATGATGCCGCCAAAGATGTTGACCAGGATGGCCTTGACCTTGTCGTTCTTGAGCATGATCTTGAAGGCTTCGGTGACTTTCTCCGGGGTGGCTCCGCCACCGACGTCGAGGAAGTTGGCTGGTTCTGCGCCAAAGAGCTTGATGGTGTCCATGGTGGCCATGGCCAGACCGGCACCGTTGACCAGGCAGCCGATGTTGCCGTCCAGGCTGATGTAGGCCAGATCAAATTTGCTGGCTTCGACTTCGGCCGGGTCTTCTTCGTCGAGGTCGCGGTAGGCGACGATCTCGGGGTGGCGGTACAGGGCGTTGGCGTCAAAGTTGAATTTGGCGTCCAGGGCCACCACGTTGCCTTTGCTGTCGCGGTTCAAGGGGTTGATCTCGACCAGGGAGGCGTCGGTGTCCATGTAGCATTTGTAGAGCTTCTGGAAGATGTCGACGGCTTGGGCGGTGGAGCCTGCCGGCATGCCGATGGCGTCGGCAATTTTCTTGGCCTGGGCGTCACCGAGGCCGGTGAGCGGGTCGATGAATTCGGTGACGATTTTCTCGGGGGTGGAATGGGCCACTTCCTCGATGTCCATGCCGCCTTCAGAGGATGCGATGAAGGCCACTTTCTGGGTGGCACGGTCGGTCACCACAGAGACGTAGTATTCTTTCTGGATGTCGGCGCCGTCTTCGATGTAGAGGCGACGCACTTTTTGGCCTTCCGGGCCGGTCTGGTGGGTCTTGAGCTGCATGCCCAGGATTTCACCGGCCAGGCGTTTGACGTCGTCGATGGTTTTGGCCACCTTGACACCGCCGCCCTTGCCGCGACCACCGGCGTGGATCTGCGCCTTGACAACCCACACCGGGCCGCCGAGCTTTTGTGCGGCTTCCACCGCTTCCTGGACGGTGAACGCCGCGATGCCTCGCGGCACCGGCACACCAAATTGACGCAAGATTTCCTTGCCTTGGTACTCGTGAATTTTCATGAGCTTTCTCTCAGAGGAATGAATGGTTGGACAGCCGTCTGATTTGTCCAACAGGGCAACATCAGGGACACCGTGCGAATCAGTCCCGGACTGTATCATGCTGCACTGCGGCAACCTGTTGCCAGTCTTACAGGCGTCTTTATATTCAGGAGTTGTTCACCATGCCCAAAATCTTCATCGACGGCGAAGCCGGCACCACCGGTCTGCAGATTCGCGACCGCCTGGCGCAAATGCCCCGGATACAAGTGCTGAGCATCGACCCGGCGCGCCGCAAGGACCCCGAAGCCAAACGCGAACTCATGGCCGCGGCTGACCTGGTGGTGCTCTGCCTGCACGACGACGCGGCCATCGAATCCGTGGCCATGATCGACGGCCTGAGCGGCAAAAAGCCGCGCATCGTGGACGCCTCCACCGCGCACCGCTGCGCACCCGGCTGGGTTTACGGCTTTCCGGAGCTGGCCGCAGGCCAGCGTGAGGCCGTGCAAAAAGCCGACCGTGTGGCCAACCCCGGCTGCTACGCCACGGGCGCCATCGCCCTGATTCGTCCGCTGGTCGATGCCGGACTCATTCCCAAAGACTTCCCGCTGTGCCTGCCCTCGGTCAGCGGTTACTCGGGTGGCGGCCGCGCCATGATTGAAGATTACGAAGCCGGCCGTGCGCCGCTCTTCGAGGCCTACGCGCTGGGCCTCAAGCACAAACACATCCCGGAAATCATGTGTTACACCGGCCTGGCCTGCCGCCCGCTGTTTGTGCCCTCGGTGGGCAACTTCCGCCAGGGCATGCTGGTGCAACTGCCACTGCACCTCGACCAGCTACCAGGCCAACCCAAGGCGGCTGACTTGCACGACGCCCTACGCGCCCACTACGCTGCGAGCCAAGCCGCTGGCGGCTGGGTGAGCGTCGAAGCGCCGACCGACAACGCCAAACTCGACGCACTCGCGCTCAACGACACCAACAAACTCGAATTGCGTGTGTTTGCCAACGAAGAAGCCCGCCATGCGGTGCTGTTCGCGCGTCTGGACAATCTGGGCAAGGGGGCCAGCGGTGCAGCGGTGCAGAACATCGAGCTGATGCTGGGTCTGTAAGCCTTAGTCGTCGTCGCCCCCGGACACCACGCGGCGAATGGTGTCCCCCGCAAAGCCGCGGCTCGCCAAAAACCGCATTTGCCGGGCCCGTTCTTCCGCGTCTTGAGGTGGCTGGCCAAACTTCTTGCGCCACACCTCTTGGGCGCGGGCAAGCTCGGTCGTGCGCAAATCCGCCACGGCATCTGCCACAGCTTGCGGGTCCAGGCCCTTGGCCTGCAACTCCTGACGAATGCGCTGAGTACCGAGTTTGGCAGCGCGCCGGTTGACCACCGACTCAACCACCCGCTGTTCGTTGATAAAGCCTTTGGCCTGCAACTCGTCGAGTGCAGCGCCCAAACTGCCAGGCTCTTCCTCAAAACGCTGCAGTTTTTGCTCCAGCTCGGCACGCGAATGCTCGCGGCCACTGAGCAGGCGCAGGGCGCGTCCTTTGAGCGAGGGTTGGTCAAAAGGCATGGCTTGTCGCTTCACTGCACTTCATTTCAGGACCAGGTTCGGTCATGACGAACGCAGTGACGGTCAGGCGGCCTTCTTGGCTGCCGCTTTGGAGCTTGCCTCAGCCGTTTCGGCGCCGGCCAGCAACGGAATACCCAGCGAAGCGCGCACCTTGTTTTCAATTTCCTGTGACAGGTCCGGGTTTTCTTTGAGGAATTCCCGCGCGTTGTCACGGCCCTGGCCGATTTTTTCGCCGTTGTAGGCATACCAGGCGCCTGACTTGTCCAGGATGTTGGCCGTTACCCCCATGTCGATGATCTCGCCTTCACGGCTGATGCCCTGCCCGAACAGGATGTCGAACTCGGCCGTTTTAAACGGGGGCGACACCTTGTTTTTCACCACCTTCACCTTGGTTTCGTTGCCAATGGCGTCGTCGCCTTTCTTGATGGTGCCAGTGCGCCGGATGTCGAGTCGCACCGAGGCGTAGAACTTGAGCGCATTGCCACCGGTGGTGGTCTCGGGGCTGCCAAACATGACACCGATCTTCATGCGGATCTGGTTGATGAAGATCACCATGCAATTGGTTTTCTTGATGTGAGCGGTGAGTTTGCGCAGCGCCTGACTCATCAGGCGGGCCTGCAGGCCGGGCAGGCTGTCACCCATTTCACCCTCGAGCTCGGCTTTTGGCGTCAGGGCCGCCACCGAGTCGACCACGATCAGGTCCACCGCGCCGGAGCGCACCAGGCTGTCGACGATTTCAAGCGCCTGCTCACCGGTGTCGGGCTGGCTGATCAACAGGTCCTGCAGGTTGACGCCGAGGTTTTGCGCATACTGGATGTCAAGCGCGTGTTCGGCATCAACAAAAGCGCACTGGCCGCCCTGCTTTTGCATCTCGGCAATCACCTGCAAGGTCAGCGTGGTTTTACCGCTGGATTCCGGGCCGTAAATTTCCACCACCCGGCCGCGTGGCAGGCCGCCGACGCCGAGCGCAATGTCCAGGCCCAGCGAGCCGGTGGAAACCACCTGAATGTCTTCAATCACTTCACCTTCGCCCAGTCGCTGCTTCTCGATCTGGGCCAGCGCCACTTGCAGCGCCTTGGCTTTTTCGGGATTGATCGGGGTGGGGGCTTTGACGGTGGCATCCATGGTGTATCTCCTGGGTTGAGGTTGATCGGTAATAACTTGGCAAGATTTGCATCCTCTGTTTTTAACAACAGGCTGGATGCTTGAACAGTAGTTTATGGCGATAGTTGAATGTCGTAAACATAATTTTTAGTCAATTTGGTTTACTATTTGAAGATGACAACCATAACCCCCGGCGATCCCTGGCGCCAGACCCACATGGGTTATTGGCTGGCACATGCCTCAATACGTTTTGACGCGCGTGTGCTGGCCTTGATGGCCGCCAACGACAGCATGCCACTGGCGCTGGCCAACCTGGCTGCACGCGGCCAACTGACCGCCTCCCACGTCCACATCACCCGGCACCTGGCCCTGGCAGGCTCGCGCCTGACCGACCTGGCGGCGCGCGCCGGCGTCAGCAAACAGGCCATGGGCAAGCTGGTCGACCAATGCGAAGCCTGGGGTTTGGTGCAACGCCAGCCCGACCTGCGCGACGCGCGCGCCTGCCTGGTCATGTTCACGCCAACCGGTCTGAGCTGGTTGCAGGCTTTCAAGGAGGCCGTCACCCAGGCGCAAATCGAATTGCAGGAAGCCGTGGGCGCTGAGGTGGCCACCGTCATGGCCATCGGG
>JBEGLK010000222.1:0-3991 GCA_041183605.1 Pseudomonadota bacterium | reverse complement strand
GCTCCGGTTAGAGGCGCAGTGCCAGCGCCAGGGGAATAAAAATCAGCGCCAGTGCATTGCCGATGAGGACAATGCCGGCCACCTTGTCGGGTTCCTGCTGGTAACGCTCGGCAAAGATGAAGTTGGACACGGCCGGTGGCAGCGCACCAAATAGAAACAACATGTTTTGCTCGAGCAGGCTCAGGTTTGCCAGCGTTCCGAAGGCCCAGGCCACCAACATGCCGGTGATTGGCGTTACGCAGGCGCCTACCAGCCCGACGCGCCAGGCGCCCAGGTGGGCAGTGGAAAGCCGAACGCCGAGTGCAAAAATCATCAAACCCAGTGAGATGTCCCCCAGCAACTTGGCCGCCACCATCACCGGTTGCCACACGGTCAAACCACTGAGGCTGACAAAAATCCCGGCCGCGGCTGCCGCCAGCACCGGCTCGCGCCAAAGCGTTGATACATTGAATTCGCCACTGAGCAGCCAGATCCCCAGTGTGAACTGCAGCACGGTGAGCACCAGCATCAAAACCACGGCGGCGCCCAGGGCCTGATCACCAAAAGTCAACAACATCAAGGGCAGGCCCATGTTGCCTACGTTGTTGAACATGGAGGGCGGCACCAGCGTCTTGGGTGCCATGCCGAACAGCCGGGCCACAGGCCAAGTGAGGGCGCCCGAGCCCAGCACTACCACGAGGCAGCCCAGCGCAACGGACAAGTTGTCGATCAGATTGAAATTTTTACCGGCCAGAGCCGAAAAAAACAGTGCCGGCAAAAAGACCGACATGTTGAGCTTGTTGGCAACCCCCATGTCGGGCCGGTGCCTGCGCCCATAGGCAAAGCCGATCATCACAATCATGAAGATCGGAAAGACGATGCTGATGATGCGCAGGAACATGGGGCTCTCACCTCAAACCATCGCGGCGAGGGCGCAGCGCCCCCACATCGTCATTGCGAGGATCGTCGCGATGTTGATCACTTCCAATTTTTGGGCAGCCCGGCCTCTGGTGTCATGCCATAGACCGGTTCGCCCGGCAGGCCGGCCATCAGGGGGGCGCGGGCGGCGATGAGTTTCTCGATGTTGACGCCGGTGCTGATGCCCATGGCCTCGAACATGAAGACCAGGTCTTCGGTGACCACATTGCCCGAGGCTCCGGGCGCGTACGGACAACCGCCCAGGCCACCGAGTGACGAATCAAAGGTGCGCACACCCACGTCATACGCGGCCAGGCAGTTGGCCAGGCCCAGGCCGCGCGTGTTGTGCATGTGGGCCGCGCCGGTCTTGTCACCGATAGCGGCGCGTACCTTGTTGAACAGGCGGCGCACCTGCGCCGGGTTGGCCATGCCGGTGGTGTCCGACAGACCGGCTTCGTCAACGCCGGCCGCCACCACCTGCTCCGCCATCCAGACCACGTCTTCGTCGCTCACTTCGCCCTGGATGGTGCAACCAAAGGCGGTGGACAACCCAGCCTCGATCTTCACACCCGGTGCTATCTCGTCGCGCAGGCGCACGATGGCGCGCACTTCCTCGACCATGTCCTTGCGGCTCTTGCGCACATTGGCCAGGGAGTGCGCCTCACTGGCGGAGCACGGAATGGTGAGTTTGTGCACGCCCGATTTCAAGGCACCTTCGGCGCCGCGCAAATTGGGCACCAGTGCCATCACTGTCACGCCGGGGTATTGCAGGGCGTGTTTGACCACTTCGGCGGCATCGGCCATTTGGGGCAGCAGCTTGGCCGGCACGAAGGAGCAAACCTCGATTTCGCGCAAACCGGCGGCCACCAGGGCGTCGATCCAGCGGAATTTGTCGGCCGTGGGCATGGTGGCCTTGACCGACTGCAAGCCGTCGCGGGGACCGACTTCGCTGATCAGGACATCGGGATTTTGGGCGGTGGATGACATGGATTTCTCTCCTTTCGTTGGTCGTTTAAACAGCTGCCACGGCACGCAATTCTTCGGGCGTCGTGCTGGGGAAGCCAAAATATTCAAGGTAGGCAGGGATTTGCTCGAACAACATGTCCGAGCCGATCTGGATGCGGCAGCCGCGCGCCTGGGCGGCTTTCAGAAAGGCCGTCATGTCGGTTTTCATGACCACTTCACCAACAAAAGTCGAGGGGTCCACCCGCGTCATGTCGACCGGCAGCGGGTCGCCGTCGTTCATGCCCATAGGGGTGGCGTTGACCAGCAGCTGACAAGCTGCCGGGTCCTTGCTGCCTGTACGCACCGTCATATTGGGGTAATGCTGCTTGAGGCGCTGAGCCAGTGCCTGGGCCGACGCGTCGTTGACGTCGTATAAATCCAGCTCATACATGCCGGCCGCCGCCAAAGAGGCCGCAATCGCGCTGCCAACACCACCGGCGCCGACCACCAGGCCGCGCTTGCCATGCGGCTCAAATCCCTTGCGCTTGATGCCGCGCACAAAGCCCTCGCCGTCAAACATGTCGCCTTGCAGGCGGCCATCGGGCAGGCGGCGCACGGCATTGCAGGAACCTGCGATGGCCGCCGTGGGCAACACCTCGTCGAGCAGCCCCACCGTGGTGACCTTGTGCGGCATGGTGATGAGGGCACCGCGGATGTTGGCCAGCTTGAAGATGTTGCGTAAAAAGTCGGGGTAGTCGGCGGCCTGGCAACCCATGGGGACCACGATGGCATTGATGCCGACGGATTCAAACCAGGGGTTGTAAATCAGGGGCGCCTTGAACGCAAACGTCGGAAATCCAATGTGCGCAATGAGCTCGGTATTGCCGTTGATTTTCATGAGGACTCCTTTTTATCAATCACTAATCTGGAATTACAAAAACACGACCTGGCCGGTCTTGGCAGCCTGGCTGATGGCTTCGGTGACACGCAGGTTTTGCAGACCATCACGCGCGCTCACCAAGGGTGACACCTCGCCGCGCACGACAGCTCCAAAATGTTCCATCTGGTGTTTCAGGGGGTCGTCGCGCACCATGCCGACCACGCCGACTTCGAATTCTTTCCACCAGGAACGGTCTTCGTCGCGCGGGTAGGTTTTGAGGCGCATGGTGGGCACCGACAAGGCACCGTTGGTGCCGGTGATGACATAACAATCTTCGTCGTCGTAGGCCGGGTAAACCTTGTTTTCTTGCGAGGTTTGCTCCCAGCTGCGCGGGCAGGCGGCTGTGTCCGACAGCATGAAGGTGCCGAGTGCACCATTGGCAAAACGCAGGTTGATGGCGACCGTGTCTTCTACTTCGAAGCCGCGAGTGGCGTTGCTGGCAAAGGCCTGCACGGCCACGATCTCGCCACACAACATGCGCAGGTTGTGTACCTCGTGGATCATGTTGATCAGGATCGGGCCGCCGCCGGTTTGGGTGCGCCAAGGGCCATCCTTGAAGTAATGGTCGGGTTTGAGAAAGGTGGCGCTGCCCATCACAGCCACCAGTTTGCCCAGTTTGCCTGAATCGACCACCTCTTTGGCTTTTGCCATGATCGGGCTGTGGGCACGATGGTGTCCGATCAGCACTTTGGCACCGGTCTCCTCGACCCGTTTCACCAGTTGTTCCCCTTCGCTCACCGTGGTGGCAATTGGTTTTTCCAGCAGGATGGGCAGACTGGCGGCAATACATTGCGTGGCGTGTGCCACGTGCAACTGGTTCGGCGTCGCCAGAATCAGGCCGTGTGGCCGGTCTGTGGCCAGCAGTTCGTCAATCGATGTATAGAGCGGCACACCGGCCTTGGCAGCGACCGTCACTGCAGCGGGCGAGGGATCCACAATGGCGCTCAAGCTGCATGTCTTGCTGGCCTGACACACGGCCATGTGAGCCTGACCAATGTAGCCAGCGCCGGCAATGGCAATGCGGGTTGTGTTCATGCTTGGTGTTGAAGAGGGCGGCACTGTGCTCATGGCCGACGCGCGACCATCAGCACAATGCAGGCCCAGCCCTCGAAGAGGTTGGGCCTGACTCAGGGGATTACTTGCGCAGCTTGGCCAGCTCAGCTTGAACTTCAGCCACGACCGTGCCCAGCGCGGCGCTGTGCTTGTCGA
>JBEGLK010000221.1:0-4003 GCA_041183605.1 Pseudomonadota bacterium | reverse complement strand
CCTGAAATGCCCAGGTGGCGGAATTGGTAGACGCACTAGTTTCAGGTACTAGCGAGTAACTTCGTGGGGGTTCGAGTCCCTTCCTGGGCACCAATATAAATGAATTCCGGTTCATTTTGATGAAAGAAACCGGATGTTTTGAATAAAAAGCCGCTGCAAAAGTTTTTGACTTTGCAGCGGCTTTTTTATTTGCTGAAACCACCTGAATCCGAAGGTTCAAAATGGCTGCGCGATCAAGTCATGCCCTTGTGCCGCAACAATCCTCGCTTTGGTAAATTCCCCGACACGCAAGGTCTTGCTGATTTTCTCTGGTGGCAACAACTTGACCACGCCGTCAATTTCAGGTGCATCGGCGTAAGAACGCCCGACACCGCCCTTTTTACCCAAACCGGGTGCAGAGTCCACCAGAACCTGCATCGTCGCACCCACACGTTTTTGCAATTTGGCAGCTGAAACCTCTTCGGCCACCGCCATGAAACGGGCACGTCGTTCTTCACGCACTTCCAGCGGCAACATGCCGCCAATGTCGTTGGCCGCAGCGCCAGCCACCGGGCTGTAGGCAAAACAACCCGCGCGATCAATCTGCGCTTCACGCACAAAATCGATCAGGTGTTCAAACTCGGCTTCGGTTTCACCCGGGAAGCCGGCGATGAAAGTGCTGCGCACCACAATCTCGGGACAAGCTTCGCGCCAGCGCAGCAGTCGTTCCATGTTTTTCTCGCCACTGGCCGGGCGTTTCATGCGTTTGAGCACGTCGGGATGGCTGTGCTGGAATGGCACGTCCAGATAAGGCAGGATGAGACCGGACGCCATCAGCGGCAGGATGTCATCCACACTCGGATAAGGGTACACATAGTGCAACCGAACCCAGGCGCCGTGGCTCTGGGCCATTTCGCCCAGGGCCTGCGCCAATTCAAACAAACGGGTCTTGACGGGCTTGCCATTCCAGAAACCGGTGCGGTATTTGACGTCCACGCCATAAGCCGAGGTGTCCTGGCTGATGACCAACAACTCCTTGACGCCACCCTCAAACAGGGCTTGAGCCTCCTTGAGCACCTCACCGATCGGTCGTGACACCAGGTCCCCTCGCATTGACGGAATGATGCAGAAGGTGCAGCGGTGGTTGCAGCCTTCACTGATCTTGAGGTAGGCGTAATGCTTAGGGGTGAGCTTGATCCCGGCCACACCAAAAGCGTTGGGCACCAGATCTACAAATGGATCATGCGGTTTGGGCAGGTTGGCATGCACCGCGTCCATCACCTCCTGGGTGGCATGTGGGCCCGTCACTGCCAGCACACTCGGGTGCATTTGACGCACCAGGTTGCCGCCGCCCTCACCTGCCTTGGCGCCCAGACACCCGGTCACGATGACCTTGCCATTTTCGGCCAAGGCTTCACCGATGGTGTCAAGGCTTTCCTTGACGGCATCGTCAATGAAACCGCAGGTATTCACGATGACCAGATCGGCACCTTCGAATGTTTTCGAGGTTTGATACCCTTCGGCGCTGAGCTGTGTCAGGATCAGCTCGGAGTCGGTCAAGGCCTTGGGACAGCCCAGGCTGACAAAGCCCACCTTGGGGGTGGTAGCGGTATTTGAAATCGAAGGATTCATGAAATGGATGTGAAAGTTATTTGGTGTTGTTGATGCCAAAGGCACCCAACATCTGCCCGGCCTGCTTTTGCATTTGCTCCTGCATTTGCAACAGCCAGGACTTGGATTGTTCCAGGCTTCCGCCCAGCATGGCTTGCATGACCGGCGGCTGCATGGCCGTGTATTGTTTCCACATTTCCGGCGTGAAACCTTTGGTTTGCTCGGCAAAACGGGTTTGGGTTTCGATCAGGGTCTGGATGTTTTTTTCCAGATAGCCCCCCAGAAAGCCCTGCATGGCGTGACCATAAAAACGAATCAAACTCTCCAGCACTGGTGCCGTGAACATGGGTGAGCCCCCGGCTTCGGCCTCAAGGATGATCTGCAACAAAATGCTGCGTGTCAGGTTCTCGCCGGTCTTGGCATCGAGCACATCAAAGGGTTCACTTTTCATCACCAGCTCCTTCACCTCCGACAAGGTGATGTAGCTGGACGTTGTGGTGTCATAGAGGCGACGGTTCGGATACTTCTTGATGACGCGGTGCGCCGCTTGCGTTTCAGGGGTTTTGTTCTGCATATCGAATCAATCCTGAGCATTCAAGCTCGTATTTTGAAGGGCAATGCCCCATTTGGCCAGCGCCGCATCATCACTGACGCGGGCATCCACCCAACGCGCACCAGTTGGCGTTTGTTCCTTCTTCCAGAAAGGCGCCTGTGTTTTAAGGTAATCCATCAAAAATTCACAGGCCTGGAAGCTCTCCCCACGGTGCGCCGAACTCACTGCCACCAAGACAATCTGATCCAGCGGCGCCAGCAGGCCGACGCGGTGGATGACCCGGGCGCCAAAAATATCAAACCGTTCCATGGCGGCATCGATCATGGCCTCGATCGACTTTTCGGTCATGCCCGGATAGTGCTCCAGTTCCATGCTGGAGATATCGCTTGACTCACCCGCAGTGCGATCACGCACGGTGCCGATAAAACTGCAAACTGCGCCGATGCGCGGGTCCTGGGCGCGCAAAGCTGCCACCTCGGTGCTGAGGTCAAAATCAGCCGTCTGGATACTGACGCGGGGCAAATGGCGAGCTGGCATGACCTCAGCCTCCGGTCACGGGCGGAAAAAATGCGACCTCAGTGCCCTCACCCAAAACTGCCGACTCGTGGCACATCACCTGGTTGAGCGCCAGGCGCACGGCCTTGCCTCGTGCCAGGCTGTCTGCATAAACACCGCCCAGGGCAATGAGTTCATCGCGCAAATCACCCAGTGTAGGTGCCTGGGTTTCACGCTGCTCACTCGCCAGTCCAATCGTTTCCCGTATGGATGCAAAATATTTCACTGTGACCTTCATGCCAGCAGCTCCGAAAAAGGAACAAAGCGCACCACATCACCGGGTGAGATGGTACAGCCGGGCGGGTTGTCGACCAAACCATCACCCCAAACTGCCGAGGTCAATACCCCGGAGCTCTGGTTGGCAAACAGATCCAGACCCCCCGCCTGATTACGCTTGACGCGCAAGAATTCACGACGCCTGTCAGCGCGCGGCCAATTGAAATCGGCGCGCATGCTGATGGCGGGTGCGGCCCATTGGGTCACTCCTTGCAGCTTCAACAAAAATGGACGCACCAACAACAAGAATGTCACAAAACTCGAGACCGGGTTACCCGGCAAGCCGATGAAGTGGGCATTGGCAACACGGCCATAAGCAAATGGTTTACCTGGCTTGATCGCAATTTGCCACAAATCCAGATGCCCCAGACTCTGTACCGCCGGTTTGATATGGTCTTCTTCACCGACCGAAACACCGCCACTGGTCAAAATCACATCGTGGTTTTCAGCCGCGGCACGCAGGGCATTGATGGTGGCATCGCGCTGGTCGGGCACGATGCCCATGTCACTCACCTCGCAACCCAAGCGCTTGAGCAGGGCTTTCAGGAAAAACCGGTTGGAGTTGTAGATGGCGCCGGGTGGCATGTCTTCAGGAGCCACCGCCCCCGGCATCACCAACTCGTCACCAGTTGAAAACAAGGCTACCCGTGGGCGGCGCGCCAGGGGAAGGCTATCCATGCCAATGCTGGCCGCCAGACCCAATTCAGCGGGCGCCAGACGTTGTCCCCTTGCCAACACCACCGCACCCCGCGTGACATCTTCACCAGCACGGCGTATCCACTGGCCAACTTGTGGGCGCACCTTGATGCGCACGCTGCCGTCAGCTAACACATCGCAGTCCTCCTGCATCACCACCGCATCAGCACCCTGGG
The DNA here is from genome assembly GCA_041183605.1 of Pseudomonadota bacterium. Classification (GTDB taxonomy): domain Bacteria; phylum Pseudomonadota; class Gammaproteobacteria; order Burkholderiales; family Burkholderiaceae_C; genus Rhodoferax. The sequence continues at coordinate 157 of JBEGLK010000221.1, read as the reverse complement.
GAATCGGCGCACCGGTAAAAATGCGCGCCACCGTCATGCCAGCCAGGACTGTGCCCGGGCTACCCGCCGGAATGCGTTGTGAGACCGGCAGCGCCTGGTCCTGATCAGTCAAATCAGCACATCGCAGCGCATACCCATCCATGGAACTGTTGTCATG
>JBEGLK010000220.1:0-5434 GCA_041183605.1 Pseudomonadota bacterium | reverse complement strand
GCCCAGTCTTCGACAAACTGGCTGGTGGAGAGCCATTTTTTCCGGTCCACCAGTTCGCGCTGGACCACGGCGACAACGCCGCCGAAGCCTTGCAGGGCCAAAAAGGTGAAGGCCCAATAAAGTTCGCTCAGTGAGCCCGGTTGCGCCAGCGGCGCCTGTTCAGGGGGATATTGGGGGGTATTGACCATGCACCCATTATCAGCGGGCTTGGCCACAAGTTATCATGGCGCCTCGTTGTTCGCAGGCGTTGGCTGCTTGTCGGGCTGACCCCAGTTTTCAGTCGTTTTTTTCGATTCCCGTGCGTCTCAATTCCATCAAGTTATCCGGCTTCAAGTCGTTTGCCGAACCCACCAATTTTTTGCTGCCCGGGCAACTGGTCGGTGTGGTTGGTCCGAATGGCTGCGGCAAATCCAACATCATGGACGCGGTGCGCTGGGTGCTGGGCGAAAGCAAGGCCTCGGAGTTGCGGGGCGAGTCGATGCAGGACGTGATTTTTAACGGCACCACGACCCGCAAACCCGCCAGCCGTGCCAGCGTGGAGCTGGTGTTCGACAACGAGGACCACCGCGCCGGCGGCCAATGGAACCAGTTTGCCGAGATTGCCGTCAAGCGGGTGCTCACGCGCGACGGCAACAGCAGTTATTTCATCAACAACCAGGTGGTGCGCCGGCGCGACGTGCAGGACGTGTTTCTGGGCACCGGCCTGGGTCCGCGCGCCTACGCCATCATTGGCCAGGGCACCATCAGCCGCATCATCGAGAGCAAGCCCGAGGAGTTGCGCCTGTTCCTCGAAGAAGCGGCAGGGGTGTCCAAATACAAGGAGCGCCGCCGCGAGACCGAGAACCGGCTCAACGACACGCGGGAGAACCTGACCCGGGTCGAAGACATCCTGCGTGAGCTCAATGCCAACCTGGAAAAGCTCGAAAAACAGGCCGAGGTGGCGCAAAAGTACAACGCGCTGACGGCCTCTGGCACGCTCAAACAGCATCAGCTTTGGTTTTTGAAGCGCACCGAGTCGCAGACCGATCAGGACAAGATTCAGGCTGATGGCCGGGCTGCGGTGAACGCGCTGGAGGCCCGCATGGCCGACCTGCGCCACATCGAGTCCGAGCTGGAGACGGTGCGTCAGGCCCATTACGCCGCCGGCGACCTGGTCAACCAGGCGCAAGGTCGTTTGTACGAGGCCAGTGCCGAAGTCGGGCGGCTGGAAGCTGAGATCCGGTTTGTGGTGGAAGGGCGCCAGCGTGTGGAGTTGCGCCTGCGCACCTTGCAGGAGCAGGCCACCGAATGGGCAACGCGGCGCCAGGACGCCGAGACTGCGCTGGAAGACCTGGCAGAACTTGAACTGCTGGGCGAGGACAAAAACGAGGTGCTGGCTGCCCAGCTCGAGGAACAGGCGCAACACTTGCCGACGCTCGAAGAAGCCTTGGCTGAATGCAATATCGACATGATGGCTGAGTATGACTACAAAAACCCAATCGCCCTGCAAAGCTTGATCAAAAATGGTGTGAAGTTACAGTCTTACTCAACAGAAATTATGAAAGCAGCATCCAATGCCGCTTTTGAAAGACGCAGGTGCGGACGTCCGCGCTCCTGTTTGAACAGGCCCAGGAAGTGCTGGAGCTAGCACAGGCCCGGCTGGAAACCCTGACCGACAGCGCGCCCGAGCTGGACGAGCGCCGGCGCAACCAGCAGCAGGTGGTGAACCGTGAGTCGGCCCGCTTGGCGGACCTGTCGGCCAAGCTGGATGCACTCAAGACCCTGCAAGAGAAGGTCAAGACCGACGGCAAGCTGCAGCCCTGGTTGCAAAAACATGGCCTGGACCATTTGCAGGGCCTGTGGAGTCGCCTGCATGTCGAGCAGGGTTGGGAAAATGCCCTCGAAGGCGCGCTGCGGGAACGACTGGGTGCACTGGAGGTGAGCCGACTCGACCTGGTGCGCGCTTTTGCGCAGGACGCACCCCCGGCCAAGCTGGCGTTTTACAGCCCGCCGGCTGCGGTGGCGTCACCGGCCAGCGCTGTGCTGCCCAGACTGTCGGACCTGCTGCGCCTGCATGATGCGGGTCAAAAAGCCGTGCTCGACGACTGGTTGCAGGGCTGTTTCACCGCCGCCAGCCTGGAGGACGCACTGGGTCACCGCGACAAATTGCAGGCTGGTGAAGTCATTTATGTGAAGACCGGCCACGCGGTCGGCCGCCATAGCGTGAGTTTTTATGCGCCCGACTCCGAGCAGGCCGGTTTGTTGGCGCGCGCCCAGGAAATTGAAAACCTCGAAAAGGAATTGCGAGCGCAGGTGCTGATCAGCGAGGAGGCACGTGCCACCCTGGTGCGCGACGAGGCCGCTTATGCCGACGCGGCACAACGCCTGGCCAGCACCCGCAAGGAAACCGCCGAGGCGCAGCAAAACGCCCACCAGTTGCAGGTGCAAACCTTGCAACTGAGCCAGCAGGCCGAGCAGGCCCGCCACCGCAGCGCCCAGATTGCCGCTGATCTGGCCGAACTGGAGGAGCAACTCGACGAGTTGCAGGAGCGCCGCGTGGGCGCCGAGACGCGTTTTGAAGAACTTGACATGTTGCTGGCCGACGCCCAGCAGCGCCATGCGGAGCTCGATGACCAGGTGATGGCAGCCGAGCGCAAGCTCGAAGCCAGCCGTGAGCAATTGCGCGGCCTGGAACGTGAAAAGCAGGAGGCGACCTTCAGTCTGCGCAGTCTGGACGCGCGCAAGGCCGAGTTGTCGCGCGGTATTGAAACCGCGGTGGCCCAGGCGGCCGCGGTGGCCGCGGAGACCCAGCGCGCACAGGATGAACTGGCGCGCCTCAACGACGCCGCAGCGCAGGGCGGCTTGCAGCAGGCGCTGGCCGACAAGCTGGTGCGCGAGCAGGAACTGGGTGCCCAGCGCAGCCAGTACGACGACCTGACCGCCAAGCTGCGCGCCAGCGATGAGCGCCGGCTGCAGCTGGAGCGCGAGTTGGATCCCTTGCGTGCGCGCATCACCGAATTCCAGCTCAAGGAACAGGCGGCCCGGCTCGGGTTTGAGCAATACAGCCAGCTGCTCAACGACGCCCAGGCCGATCTGGAAGCCGTGGCCCTGTCGATCACCCAGGACAACGTGCGCCTGGTGGGTTTGCAGGGAGACATTGACCGCATCAACCGCGACATTGCCGCCTTGGGCGCGGTCAACCTGGCGGCGCTGGACGAACTGGCAGCCGCGCGCGAACGCAAGCAGTTTCTGGACGCACAAACGGCCGACCTGAGCGAGGCCATGACCACGCTGGAAGACGCCATCAAGAAGATTGACGGCGAAACCCGCGAGTTGCTGTCGGGTACTTTCAACAAGGTCAACGAACACTTTGGCAAGATGTTCCCGGAGCTGTTTGGCGGCGGCAATGCCCGCCTGGTGATCACCGGTGAGGAAATTCTGGATTCGGGTGTGCAGGTGGTGGCGCAACCGCCGGGCAAGAAAAATCAGACCATTCACCTGTTATCGGGCGGTGAAAAGGCGCTGACTGCGATTGCGCTGGTGTTTGCCATTTTCCAGCTCAATCCGGCGCCGTTTTGCCTGCTTGACGAGGTTGACGCGCCGCTGGACGACGCCAACACCGAACGTTATGCAAGGCTGGTGTCGAGCATGAGCAAGGAAACCCAGTTCCTGTTCATCAGCCACAACAAGATTGCCATGGAAATGGCGAAACAACTGATTGGTGTCACGATGCAGGAGCAGGGTGTGTCGCGCATTGTGGCGGTGGACATGGATGCTGCGCTGTCGATGACCGAGTGGGGAGAAGGATGATGTCGCTGCAATTGGGTCTGTTGTTGCTGGGCGCGTTGGTGCTGCTGGCCATGGTGGTTTATTCCAACTGGCTGACCCGAAAAAACACGCCGCGCCAGGCGGAACCGCTCGAACCCAGGCTGCCGGAAGTGCTGGACGGGCGCATCGAGCCGCATTTGAGCGACCATCCGCTGGATGGCGACACCTTTGCCACCAGTCCCGCGCCAGAGAAAAAGCCTGGCCTGGACTCGCTGATCGACGCCATTGCGCCAATTGCGCTGGAGGCGCCGGTACCCGGAGAAGCCGTGCTGGCGGCCCTGCCTTTGACGCGCCGCGTGGGCAGCAAACCGTACGCCATCGAAGGCTTCAATATGGACAGCCAGCGCTGGGAGCCGCCGCTGGCCGGGCAGCATTACAGCCAATTGCAGGCGGGTGTGCAGTTGGCCAACCGCTCGGGTGCGCTCAACGACATCGAGTTTTCTGAATTTGTCATGAAAACGCAGGATTTTTGTGACCTCGTCAACGGCACGCCGGACATGCCCGTGATGCGCAGCGAGGTCAACCGGGCGCGCGAACTGGACCAGTTTGCCAGTGGCCACGATGCCCAGCTGGTGCTGATGGTGCAAGCGCGCCGGGCGGCCTGGAGCCCCAACTACATTCAGCAAACCGCAGCCAAATTTGGCTTTGTCATGGGTTCGATGGCGGGCCGCATGGTGATTCCGGCCAGCGTGAGTGGCTTGCCACCGGTGGTGAGCCTGAGTTTTGACGCCATGGCTGCACTGGCCGATGACCCTACCCAGTCGGCGCTGCGCCAGATCACGCTGGGCCTGGATGTGGCGCAGGTGGAGCGCGGCGAAAAGCCGTTTGAGCGCATGTGCGAAGTGGCTGATGCGCTGGCGCAGGAGATGGACGGCATCGTGACCGACGACCAGGGTGCCGCATTTTTGCCCGAAGGCATGGCGGTGATTGCGGCCGAGCTGGCGCAGTTGTACGACACCCTGGCAGAACGTGAACTGGCAGCGGGGTCACCGCTGGCGCGCCGACTTTTTTCCTGATGCCTGTGGTGCATGACAACACTCGATTTATTTGCCCCCGAGCCTGACGATGCGGCGCTGATGGCGCAATTGCGCCAGACCTTGCATGACCATGCGCACCGCTACTATGTGCAGGATGCGCCCACCATCCCCGACGCCGAATATGACCGGCTGTTCCGGCAATTGCAGGCGCTGGAGGCGCGCCACCCGGAACTGGTCACGCCCGATTCGCCCACCTTGCGTGTGGGTGGCCGGGCACTCGAGCAGTTTGAACCGGTGCGCCACGCGGTGCCGATGCTGAGCATTCGCACCGAGACCGATACCGAGGCCAGTGGCGCGGAAAATTTTGATGCCCGGATCCGCCGCGAGCTGGATCTGGTGGCGACTGACGCGCCGATTGAATACGTGGCCGAGCCCAAGTTTGACGGCCTGGCCATGAGCCTGCGATACGAGCAGGGTGTGCTGGTGCAGGCGGCCACGCGTGGCGACGGCGAGGTGGGTGAGGATGTGACGCAGAACATCCGCACCATTGGCCAGATTCCGCTGAGAATTGGTGCCCCCACGCTCGGCACTGACGTGACCTCGCTGCCCACCGTCCCGCCGGTGCTGGAAGTGCGTGGCGAGGTCTACAT
>JBEGLK010000219.1:0-4006 GCA_041183605.1 Pseudomonadota bacterium | reverse complement strand
CATGCTGGGCGCGCCAGTGGCCTGATCGATGAGCTTGGCACGTTCGGTCAGATAAGGCGGGGCAATCAAACTGAACCAACTGCCGCCAGGCGCTTGCACAAAGTCCGGGTCACCAAGGTATTGGGCCCGGTCTGCGTAGGCCAGACGCGATGCCTCGGTATACAGGTGCAGAAAATCAGCCCCCGGCTCTGGCGCGAGTGTGTGCGCTTTGGTAAGACTCAACATGCCAAGAATCTGCGCGATGGTGATGGCGCCCGAGCTGGGTGGCGGCATGCCGCACAAGCGATAGTCGCGTGCTGCACCGGTGGTGGACTTGGCAGCATAGTCGCTGCAAAAAACATCGCGTTTTTTTGCCTGGTAGCCAGCCAGATCCGACAGCGCCAAGTTGCCTGGAGTCGTTGGGTGTCTGTTCACCTTGGCGACCACAGCTTGGGCCACGCTGCCTTCCATCAAGCCTCGGGCACCCTCACGCGCTATTTTGCGCAGCACCTCGGCATAGGCCGGGTTCTTCAGCAAGGTGCCGGCTTGAAGCGGCTGACCGTTGGGGTAGAAAAAAGTAGCCGCCGTGGCGTCCTTGTGCAGGTGTTGTTCGTTTTGAAGCAGCGTGGCCAGCCTCGGGCTCACCGCAAAGCCTTCTTCGGCCAGTCGTATGGCGGGGTCGAACAACCTCGCCCAGGGGAGCTTGCCGTGCGCCTGGTGCGCCATCTCCAGCATGCGAACCAGCCCGGGTGTGCCGACTGAACGTCCGCCCACAGCCGCGTCAAAAAAAGCGAGTGGTGTGCCGGCGGCGTCCAGAAACAGCTTCTCTGTTGCAGCAGCGGGAGCTGTCTCGCGGCCATCGAAGGCTTGCACGGTTTTTCCATCGAAGTAGATCAAAAAGGCACCACCACCGATACCGCTGGATTGTGGCTCCACCAGACCCAGCACCATCTGTACTGCAATGGCGGCATCCACCGCCGAGCCTCCCAACGTCAATATTTGGTGACCCGCTTCGGTAGCCAACGGGTGGGCAGCAGCCACGGCAAATTTTGTTGTTGCCCAGCCGGACTTGGGGTGTATGCCCGAGGCACCTTCTGGCATGGTAGGCGCGGCTATGCCGACACCCGCTGGCGAGGTGACTGCACAGCCGAACAGCAGGGCAGTGACGGTGGCGAAGAAGCCCAGGCTAAAAATTGGTTTCATGTTTGTCGATGCTCCGGCTTCAGATGATTTGAACATTCTTGTAGCAGGTTTCAATTGTGTCGAATTTATTCGACTTGGCCGGTGCTGGTGGACTTTGGTTTATAAGTCATTTGCATCAGAATAAAGGGTTAACCCCTATTACACTAGGTTTCACCTTGGCTGAAAATAGAGCAACTTATTTGATTGAGGGTTGCACCTATGGCTGCGGTTACACTGGGTATCAAGGTCGATGAAGCGCTGCGTTTGCGCATCAAGGAGGTAGCGTCTGCACAGGGAAAGACCCCGCATTGGCTCATCAAACAGGCGGTTTTGCAGTATGTAGAGAGTGTCGAGCGCGGTGAGAGCACACCGATGGGAAACCTGGGTGCAACCGAAACGGCTGAGACAGTACAACCCGGAGAACCCGAGCCGCTGACAAGGTCAGCCAATGATGCATCGGTTACGCCCCAACCGTTTCTGGACTGGGCGCAAAACGTGTTGCCGCAGACCGATTTGCGTGCAGCCATCACAGCCGCCTGGCACCGGCCCGAGCCAGAATGCCTGCCGCTGTTGGTGCAACTGGCCCATGTCAGCGACCCGCTGCAGCGTAGCGCCATCGAAGAAGTGGCCACCCGCCTGGTGAATGGCTTGCGCGCCAAGCAGAGCAGTGGCGGTGTGGAAGCGCTGGTGCAGGAGTTCTCGCTCTCCAGCCAGGAGGGTGTGGCGCTGATGTGTATGGCCGAGGCGCTGCTGCGTATTCCGGACAACGCCACCCGCGATGCGCTGATTCGCGACAAGATCAGCCACGGAGACTGGCATTCGCATCTGGGCAACTCCCCCTCAATGTTTGTCAACGCGGCGGTCTGGGGCCTGATGTTGACCGGCAAACTGACCGCCACCGCCAGCGAAAAAAGCATGGCCAGCGCGCTGACACGCATGATCGGCAAAGGTGGTGAACCGCTGATCCGCCAGGGTGTGCACCGTGCCATGAAACTCATGGGTGAGCAGTTTGTGACCGGGCAGACCATCTCCGAGGCCCTGGCCAACAGTCGCGTGCTGGAGAAAAAAGGCTTTCGGTATTCCTACGACATGTTGGGTGAAGCCGCCACCACCGAGGCGGACGCCGAGCGTTACGTGGCGTCTTATGAGCAGTCGATCCGGGCCATTGGCATGGCCTCCAACGGCCGCGGTATTTTTGAGGGTCCGGGCATTTCGGTCAAGCTGTCGGCCCTGCACACGCGTTACAGCCGTGCCCAGCGCGATCGCGTCATGGGTGAGTTGCTGCCGCGTCTGACCAAGCTGGCCTTGTTGGCACGCCAGTACGACATCGCCATCAACATCGACGCCGAAGAGTCGGACCGGCTGGAACTCTCGCTGGACCTGCTGGAGAGCCTGTGCTTCGATCCTAGGCTCAAGGGCTGGAACGGCATTGGTTTTGTGGTGCAGGCTTACCTGAAGCGCTGCCCCTTTGTGATCGACCATGTGATCGACCTGGCCCGGCGCAGCGGTCACCGTCTGATGATCCGGCTGGTCAAGGGCGCCTACTGGGATGCCGAAATCAAACGTGCCCAGCTCGACGGCTTGGAGGGTTACCCGGTCTACACGCGCAAGGTCTATACCGATGTGGCTTACCTGGCCTGCGCACGCAAGTTGCTGGCCGTACCGGATGCGGTGTACCCGCAGTTTGCCACCCACAACGCGCAGACAGTGGCCTCGATCTACCAGATGGCGGGGCAAAATTTTTATGCCGGTCAATACGAGTTCCAGTGTCTGCACGGCATGGGCGAGCCGCTGTACGAGCAGGTGACCGGGCCCGTGAGCGAGGGCAAACTGGGGCGGCCCTGCCGCATTTATGCACCGGTGGGCACCCATGAAACACTGCTGGCCTACCTGGTGCGCCGGCTGCTGGAAAACGGTTCGAACTCGTCATTCGTCAACCGCATTGGCGACCCCAAGGTCAGGGTAGAAGATCTGGTGGCCGACCCGGTGAACGAAGCACAGACCATCGAGGTCCAGACAGGCCAGCTTGGCGCGCCTCATCCCAAAATTGTCCTGCCGCGGCAGATGTTCGCCGATCTTGGCAAGCAGTCGCGCCTGAACTCGTCGGGCCTGAATCTGGCCAATGAACAACAGCTGGCCTCGCTTGCCGCCGGTTTGTTGCGCAGCACCCAAACCAGCTACGCGGCTGTGCCCACGGTAGCGGAGGCTGCGTTCGAATTTGCAGGGCCGACTTCAGTCGACCAGCCCCATGATTGGCAGCCGGTGCTGAACCCGGCCGACCTGCGCGACCGGGTAGGCTGGGTGCGCCCGGCGACGGCCGCTGAGGTCGAACTCGCGGCCCGGCGCGCTGCCAGCGCGGCGCAAATCTGGCAGGTGACGCCACCGCAGGAACGCGCAGCCTGTTTGAGGCGCGCCGCAGACTCGCTGGAGCAACGCACCCAAAGCCTTTTGGGCCTGATCGTGCGCGAGGCCGGCAAGTCGATGAGCAACGCGATCGCCGAGGTGCGCGAGGCGGTGGATTTCCTGCGGTATTACGCGGCCCAGGTAGACGCCACGTTTGACAACCAGACCCACCGGGCGCTGGGTGTGGTGTTGTGCATCAGTCCCTGGAATTTCCCGCTGGCTATTTTTACCGGCCAGGTGGCCGCCGCGCGAACCGCCGTCCGGGTGATACCGATCGCGTGCCCGGGTAGCCGGTCGCATGTCGAACACGAGCCGCCCCGGCATGCCGCACTAGGCTCCAGGCGGCAGCGGTACGGACTGCTCGAAGACGGCGGCAGGCAAGCGAGCCCGCCAGGGCTCGAGCAGGCGCAGCTCGTCCGAGCCGGGCCGGCCCTTGGCCTCG
>JBEGLK010000218.1:0-7900 GCA_041183605.1 Pseudomonadota bacterium | reverse complement strand
CAGGGGATTGATTTGCAGGCCGATGATGAACAATTCGCCGTTGCGCACCACCACGTAGCCATCGGTAAGCTGCACTTTGCCTTCCCGCAGCGACTTGACCTCCCAGCCCTCGAGCACGATGCCGGCCTCGAACCGTTCCTCAAAAAAGTAATTGAATGCAGCTTTCTTGTTGTCTGCGATGCGCGAAGAAGTGTCGGGTTTTTTTGCCATGAGCTTGGTTTGAAGATGGGAACAGGCAATTCAGTCTTGACTGAAATCCTGTTCATAATCGCATTCTATGAAAACTGTCAAAAAATCCGTTTTAATTTGGTACAGCCCGGCAGAGATGTACCGGCTTGTTACCGATGTTGACCAGTATCCGCAGTTTTTACCCTGGTGCGACAAGGCGCGCGTTGTGTCCCATGAAGAAAACGGCATGCTGGCCGAAATTGGCATTGCCTTTTCCGGAATACACCAAACCTTCAGCACGCGTAATGTGCATGTTGTGGATCGCCAGGTCGTTATCAATCTGGTGAACGGACCGTTCTCCAAACTCGAGGGCGAGTGGAATTTTTTGCCCCTGGGTGATGCCACCCAGCGCGCTTGTAAAGTCGAATTGATGCTCACCTACAGTTTCGACAGTGCGATTGGCAAGTTGGTCAGCCCGGTGTTTGACAAAATCGCCTCCAGCATGGTCGACGCCTTTGTCAAACGGGCCAAACAAACTTACGGTGAGTAAAGTGTTGCTGGACCTGAGTGTCGTCTACGCGCCAAACGAGCGAACAGTTGACGAAGTCAAATTGTCGTTGCCGGCGCCTTGCACGGTTTTACGCGCTTTGCAACAAAGTGGTCTGTTGCTGCGTTACCCGGAAATAGACGATCATCACGTTCTGATTGGCGTCTGGGGCAGGCGGGTCAAACTTGACCACTGTCTGCGAGATCAAGATCGGGTAGAAATTTACCGGTCTTTACGCGTCGACCCAAAAATTGCACGGCGTGAGCGTTTTGCGCGCCAGGGCAGTCGGGCGGCCGGTTTGTTTGAGAAAAAACGGGCGGGCGCAAAAGCCGGATATTAATTACAGTCGCTCGCCATGATGGACTGAAGGCGTTTGGCTTCGACAGCGCGGTCGGCATCATCCATGATTTCACGCTCTCCCTTGGCATTGGTACGTGCAATGCGGACGCCTGAATCCAGCGTCTTTTGAGCCAATCTGGCGCGCTCGCAGTTCTCTGCCTTCAATTTGCTGATTCGCTCTTCTTCGTGCTTGCGTTGTTCGGTCTGGGCTTGCTCGGCTTTTTTCTTGCGCTCCGCCAGTTCCTTGTCTGTACCTGCAACTTGTTGCGAGCTCGCCGCTGCTTGAGCCGTATTGGCTGCTTTTGCATTTGAGACGTCGCCAGCCGGGCTTGACGGCGCATCTTGAGTCAGGTTCGTTTTTGTTGCAGGCGCGGGGCGCTTGAAAATGCGCTTGTCGGGGACAGTGCTGCCTGGCGCACGATCACTGAAGACTGGGCGGCCTTGCTCGTCAGTCCAAGCCCATTGCGCCATCGCACTGAACGAGACCAAACTTAAAATAAGGCAAAAGAGACGGGGGCTTTGTTTCATAACTTGCTAGTTTATGCCAGACCGTGACTCACTCGCCAGATACAATCGACAATTTGGAGCTTTAAACATGCGCCTGATCGGTAAAGCGCTCACCTTTGACGATGTCTTATTGGTGCCAGCCTATTCCCAAGTCCTGCCCAAGGACACCTCCCTCGCCACCCGTTTTACCCGCAACATTGACCTGAACCTGCCTTTGGTGTCAGCTGCCATGGACACCGTGACGGAATCCAGGTTGGCAATTGCCATTGCACAGGAGGGCGGCATTGGTATTGTGCACAAGAACATGACTGCGCAGCAGCAAGCGGCCAAGGTTGCCAAGGTGAAGCGCTACGAGTCCGGTGTGTTGCGCGATCCTGTGGTGATCACGCCTCAGCATACGGTGCGCCAGGTGATGGAATTGTCGGCGCAACTGGGTGTATCGGGTTTCCCTGTGTGTGACGGTGGCAAAGTGGTTGGTCTGGTGACAGGGCGCGACTTGCGCTTCGAGACGCGGCTGGATCTGCCTGTGAGTCACATCATGACGCCGCGCGAAAAACTGGTCACCGTGCCCGAAGGAACCACGCTCACACAAGCCAAAGTGTTGCTACATCAGTACAAGATCGAGCGCTTGCTGGTGGTGAATGACGCTTTCGAACTCAAGGGCCTGATTACCGTCAAGGACATCACCAAGCAAACCAGCTTCCCCAATGCGGCGCGGGATGCCCAGGGCAAATTGCGTGTGGGTGCTGCAGTTGGCGTAGGTGAGGGTACCGAGGAGCGGGTGGAGTTGCTGGCACGTGCCGGCGTCGACGCCATTGTGGTGGATACCGCGCACGGTCACAGCAAGGGTGTGCTGGACCGGGTGCGCTGGGTCAAGCAGAATTTCCCCAACGTCGAGGTGATTGGCGGCAACATTGCCACCGGAGCGGCTGCGCTAGCACTGGTGGAAGCCGGTGCAGATGCTGTGAAAGTGGGCATCGGGCCAGGTTCCATTTGCACCACCCGTATCGTCGCGGGTGTCGGCGTGCCACAAATCATGGCCATCGACAACGTAGCTACCGCACTCAAGGGTACCGGTGTTCCGTTGATCGCGGATGGTGGCATCCGTTTCAGTGGTGACATTTCCAAGGCGATTGCGGCGGGCGCCAGCACGGTGATGATGGGCGGCATGTTCGCAGGTACCGAAGAAGCTCCTGGCGAAGTGATTTTGTTCCAGGGACGCAGCTACAAGAGCTACCGAGGCATGGGCAGCATCGGTGCCATGCAGCAGGGTAGTGCAGACCGTTATTTCCAGGAATCGAGTACCGGTAACCCGAATGCCGACAAATTGGTTCCTGAGGGCATTGAAGGACGCGTGCCCTACAAGGGTTCAATGGTTGCCATCGTTTATCAAATGTCGGGCGGCCTGCGCGCTGCCATGGGTTATTGCGGCTGCGCCACCATTGAGGAAATGCAGAACAAGGCGGAATTCGTGGAAATTACTGCCGCCGGCATTCGCGAGAGCCATGTGCACGATGTGCAAATCACCAAGGAAGCGCCGAATTACCGGGCTGAATAAGCGGCAGTGAATCTCATGCATCAAAAAATTCTCATTCTTGACTTTGGCTCACAAGTCACACAATTGATTGCGCGCCGTATTCGCGAAGCCCATGTCTTTTGTGAGGTCCATCCCTGTGATGTCAGCGACGACTGGATTCGCGCTTATGCCCGTGATGGCAAGCTGCGGGGCGTCATTCTTTCGGGCAGCCATGCCAGCGTCTACGAAGACAGCACCGACAAGGCGCCCCAGGCCGTGTTTGAACTCGGCCTGCCGGTTCTGGGTATTTGCTACGGCATGCAGACCATGGCGCATCAATTGGGCGGCATCGTCACCAGCGGCCACAAGCGCGAGTTCGGTCACGCCAACGTGCGTGCGCACGGCCATACCGCTTTGCTTGACGGCATCCAGGACTTCAGCACCCCTGAAGGCCACGGCATGTTGCAAGTGTGGATGAGCCATGGCGACAAGGTCACAGAACTCCCGCCGGGCTTCAAGCTCATGGCCAGCACCGACAGCTGCCCGATTGCGGGCATGGCAGACGAAGAACGCCGCTTTTATGCGGTGCAGTTTCACCCCGAAGTGACCCACACCAAACGCGGCGCGGCCATTCTGGAACGCTTCGTGCTCGACATCTGTGGTACCCGTGCTGACTGGATCATGGGGGATTACATCAGCGAGGCGGTGGCAGCCATTCGTGCCCAGGTCGGTGACGAAGAAGTTATCCTGGGGCTTTCTGGCGGTGTCGACTCGTCGGTTGCGGCGGCACCGACCAGCTCACCTGTGTTTTTGTCGATCACGGCTTGCTGCGCCTCAACGAAGGCGACATGGTGATGGACATGTTTGTCGGCAAATTACACGCCAAAGTAATTCGTGTCGATGCGTCTGATCAGTTTTTGGGCTGTCTTGCAGGCGTGAGTGATCCGGAAGCCAAACGCAAGATCATAGGCCGCGAGTTTGTTGAAGTGTTCAAGGCCCAGGCGGCGGCGCTGACGGCTTCTGACGCGAGCAAAAAGGGGGCGAAGTGGTTGGCACAAGGGACTATTTATCCTGACGTGATCGAGTCTGGTGGCGCCAAGAACAAAAAGGCGGTTGTCATCAAGAGCCATCACAACGTGGGTGGCTTGCCGGAGCAATTGGGTCTGAAATTGCTTGAGCCTTTGCGCGAATTGTTCAAGGACGAGGTGCGTGAACTTGGCGTGGCCCTGGGTTTGCCGCACAACATGGTCTATCGCCATCCGTTCCCAGGCCCCGGCCTTGGCGTGCGCATCCTGGGTGAAGTCAAAAAGGAATACGCAGACCTGTTACGCCGCGCAGATGCCATCTTTATTGAAGAACTCCACAACTTCGTCGACGATGACACAGGCAAGAGCTGGTATGACTTGACCAGTCAGGCGTTCACCGTATTTTTGCCGGTCAAAAGTGTTGGCGTGATGGGCGACGGTCGCACCTACGACTATGTGGTCGCGCTGCGTGCGGTGCAAACCAGCGACTTCATGACCGCTGATTGGGCCGAGTTGCCTTATGCCTTGCTGAAAAAAGTGTCGGGGCGCATCATCAATGAAGTTCGTGGCATCAACCGCGTTACCTATGACGTGAGCAGCAAACCGCCCGCCACCATTGAGTGGGAATAACGGTCGAGCAGATGACAGACGAGCAAGCCATGCGACTGGCACTGGCTCAAGCCGGTCTAGCGGCGGATGCAGGTGAAGTACCTGTAGGCGCGGTGGTACTCAGGGACGGTGTTGTTATTGCCACCGGTCATAACGCACCGATTTGCGGGCATGACCCCAGTGCTCACGCAGAGATGCAGGCCTTGAGAGCCGCAGCAAAGGCTCTGGGGAACTACCGGCTACCTGACTGCGAGCTTTTTGTCACGCTTGAGCCCTGTGCGATGTGTGCAGGCGCCATGCTGCATGCCCGCCTGAAACGCGTGGTGTTTGGCGCACCTGACCCCAAAACTGGTGCTGCCGGGTCGGTCATCAATCTGTTTGCACAAGCCCAACTGAACCACCACACGCAAGTGCAAGGTGGTATCTTGACGCAGGAATGTGCTGCCGTGCTTCAGGCATTTTTCAAACTCCGGCGCGGACGGAAAATCATTCCCGAGCAACCATGAAAAAACATATCTATATTTTTTCTCCCTCCGGTGCGGTGCGTGACAAGGCGGCTTTCAAACGTGGGATCGCCCGGCTTCAGGCCCTGGGCCACGATGTTGAAATCGATCCGGATGCGCTGAGCAGCCACCAGCGTTTTGCAGGTGACGATCAGACGCGACTTGCCGCCATTCATCGCGCTGCAGCCAGCAAGGCTGATGTGGCCCTGATTTCACGCGGCGGCTACGGTCTGACGCGTATCTTGCCTGGCGTTCAATACAAGAAGGTGGCCAAGGCCATTGAGCGGGGAATGCAATTTGTCGGCATTAGCGATTTCACCGCATTTCAAAGCGCGATATTGGCGCGCACCGGTGCAATGACCTGGGCAGGACCGGCACTGTGTGAAGGTTTTGGTGCTGTCGCTGAACCAGACGAGATCATGGCCGCCTGTTTTGACGACTTGTTGTTGGGACAAGGGGAGGGGGCAGGCTGGCGCCAACACCGTGACACCATCTCGAGCCCTGCCAACATAGGCCTTGCCAATGCAATTGATGGTCAAATCAAAGCCTCATTGCGTGTGAGCAATGCCACGATATGGGGTGGCAACCTGACAATCGTGACCTCATTGCTGGGGACGCCTTATTTTCCGGAAATCAAGGGGGGCATCCTCTTTCTGGAAGACGTAGGTGAACACCCCTACCGAATTGAGCGCATGCTCACACAACTCCTCCATGCCGGCGTTTTGGCAAAACAAAAGGCCATCGTACTGGGGCAGTTTACTGAGTTCAAACTGGTCCCGCATGACCGCGGATTCAAGTTGCAAAGTGTGGTGGACTGGCTGAGAATGCAGGTCAAAGTTCCGGTTTTGACCAATTTGCCTTATGGGCATGTTGCCACCAAAGTCCTCCTGCCTGTTGGGTCCAAAGCGGACCTGTCGGTCGAAGGGCGCGATGTCCTGTTATTTTGGGGCGACTAAATAGGGTAACACCTGAAGATTGGCCTAAACTCACGCCATAGGATGAAGGATTAATCTTTAATGGCTGTTCACTCCACTGTAGTTTTTGCGGATCTCTTTGGTAGCACGGGGGTGTTCGAATCGCTTGGCAATGCAAAAGCCACGGAAGCGGTCACTCAGGCCACCAATTGGGTTGCTGAAAAAATTACAGCCAATGGTGGCAGGGTCGTCAAGTTGTTGGGCGACGGTGTGCTCGCCACCTTCAAGAAAAGCCCGGATGCCATCGCAGCAGTGGTTGATATTCAACGCAACTACCAGCTCCGTCTGGCCAGTTTGCCACCGCAGCTTTACATGCCTTTGCGTATAGGTGTGGTCCGCGGCGATGTCGTCCTGGTGGATGACGATTGTTATGGTGATGCTGTCAACACGGCCTCCCGATTAAGTGAGCTCACCGGGCCGCACCAGATCTGGGTCAATGACAAGGCCATCGAGAATGGCCCTAAGCTAAGTGACGTTCATTTTCGTTTTTTGGGGCCTATCGCCATCCGAGGGCGCTCCGAACCTTGTAACGTCTACCAAATTGAATGGCAGGAGGATCAAAACTCCGAGTACTTCACAGTCCAGGCGCCCGTCAATCCGTCTTCTCAAACACCGTTCGTCGACGCTTTGGGCGGTCAGATTGAGCTGACGTTCAATGAGCACCAACAAACTTTCCAGTCATTCGAGTTGCCTATTCACATAGGACGCTTCCGCAAGGTCGACTTTATTGTCAACGACCCGCGCGTCTCAAGAACACACGCCTGTGTTGAATGGCGCAATGGCAGTTTCATGATGGTGGATGAAAGTTCGTACGGAAGTTGGGTTCGTTTTGAGGGTAGCGGGGCAGACTTGATGCTACGCCGTGATGAATGTGTGTTGCATGGTCAGGGCAAAATTGCGCTTGGGACCTCGTTTGCTGATCCAACTGCACCGGTCATTTCGTTCGTAGTTCGCTAATCCGTTTTTTTTGACGAATACATAACTTAACATAATATACATCGTATCAAGTAGAGTTTATGGATCACCACTGTCCTTTAGGCCTCATCCCGCGCACAAACGCGGCAATGATTTCAGCTGAATCTGCGCGACCTGCCTGAACCGCAAAATCGATGGCATTCAGGCCCAGATCATTCTTGAGCATGGGATCCGCACCTGCTTCAAGAAGCAACTTGACCGCTGAAGATGTGCCGTAACGCGCGGCCATCATCAATGGTGTCGTATTGTTTGGCGACGCTGCGTCAATGTAGGCGTTCTCATTCAACAGCAGTTGCATTATTTCAAGGTGTCCATTGGTGGCAGCATAGTGCAATGCCGTCCAACCAGGCTTGTTGACGTCAGCACCCATTTGAATCAATTTCAAGCACAACTGCGTGTCTCCTTTGATGGCGGCCAGCATCAAGGGGCTTTCGTCGGCAGAATCACGAGCTTCGACATTGACTTTGGGGTCGTTGAGCAACACCTCAACAACCTTGAATGCAGAGTCTTTCACCGCAAGAACCAGCCCTGGGGCACCGGCTGGATCCAAGGTATTGGGATCAAATCCGCGTTTCAGAAGAGCGCTGATTTTTTCAAAATCGTCATGTTTAATCGCACTGAAAAAATCGTCGTAAGATCCGGCATGAATTGATGAAAAACCAATTAAAACATATAGATAAATAATTCTTCTAAAGTTATTTATGAAACAAAAAATATTGCTTTTCATGACAATACCC
>JBEGLK010000217.1:0-4043 GCA_041183605.1 Pseudomonadota bacterium | reverse complement strand
GTGGCCTGGGTCGGCCTGACCGAAGACCAGGCCAAGGCGCAGGGCATCAAGGTCAAGAAGGGCTTGTTCCCCTGGACTGCCTCGGGGCGCGCCATTGCGAATGGTCGCGACGAAGGCGTCACCAAATTGTTGTTTGATGACTCTCCTGAAGCGCATGGCCACGGCAAGATCCTGGGCGGCGGCATGGTCGGCACCCACGCCGGCGACATGATTGGTGAAGTGGCGCTGGCCATCGAGATGGGGGCGGATGCCATCGACATCGGCAAGACCATCCACCCGCATCCGACGCTGGGCGAAAGTATCGGCATGGCATCTGAAGTAGCGCACGGTAGCTGCACGGATTTGCCACCAGCGCGGAAATAGTTCAAGACTTCTGCACTGCGAACAGCCCGAATCTTCACCGGTTCGGGCTTTTTTTGCCTGTGTGTTGGGCGTCCAAGCCAAACCGTGCACAACTTGCGTCTACCCGCGCGCCCATTTTTTCAACAAAGCGTCGCCGAGCACGACGAGAGCATGACCCAGCCGCGGTGAACGACGGGTGCAAACCCTAGTTGTCTCACCGGGTTCGAGTTATTAAGATGGCGTCGGATACCCGGCACCAACGCCGATGGGTGAACTACAAAGGAGATTGTGTGGACCATTCGAACAAGAACACCGTGAGTCGCCGCAGAGTGATTCAGACTCTGGGCGCGTTGACCATGCCGATCGGAGGATTGGCCGGGGCACAGACTGCTTTCCCTTCGAAGCCGCTGCGCATCATCGTGTCATTTTCGGCGGGCTCCAGCACCGACCTTGTGGCGCGACTGGTGGCGGAGCGCCTGAGCGAGCAGATGAAGCAGCCTGTCACCGTTGAAAACCGCGCTGGCGCTGGCGGTGTCGTTGGTACGCAAGCCATGGCACAGGCGGCGCCCGATGGCTACACGATCGGTATCGGCTCGTTGGCGACGCTCGCCCTGTTGCCGGCAACGATGAAGGAACTGCCTTACGACGGTACGCGCGATTTCGCCCCCCTGAGCGAGTTGATGTCAGTCGACCTGGTGCTGACGACCAGCGCCAAGCTGCCTGTCAAGACCCTGGCAGAGTTCGTGGCTTGGGCCAAGGCGCAATCGTCGCCGATTTTCATGGGAACGTTTGGAGCAGGCACCTCGGCGCACTTTGCCGGTTTTCTGTTTGGCAAATCCGCCGGCATCAAGTTCGAGGTGGTTCACTACAAGAATCAGTCCGACGGCTTGATCGGCCTGATGAACGGTGATTGCCATTTCATGGTTCCGCCACCGAGCGTTGTCGAGCCTCAGGTGAAGACAGGCAAGCTGCGGGCGCTGGCCACCAACGGCAATGTGCGCGTGCGATCCATGCCGGAAGCGCCGACCTTCGCTGAGTTGGGTTATCCCGCCATGAATTTTTCGAACTGGGTTGGCTTGCTTGCACCAGCGAAAACGCCGCAGCCCGTGCTGGATCGCCTGAGTGCTGAAATCCAGATCGCGGCCAACGCGCCGCAGGTACGCTCAAAACTGGAAGAAAGTGGCTACCGCATGATCGTCAACAAGCCTCAGGAGTTTGCAGCGACCATCCGCCATGACGTGCCTTTCTGGGCGAATTTCGTCAAAACCAGCGGTTTCAGCCTCTAGAAGCCGAACGCAAGCGAATGGCCAGTGGTCACGGTGCCGCATGAGCAACTTCGAGCGCACAAGCGGGTCTTCTCATCGTTGTCCACCCCGGTGCCCGGCTTGCGTAGCTTGCAGCCAGCAAGTTGATGAAGTTCGATGCCTGCCGGGGTGATGGCGTATTTTTCTCAGAATTGCCGGACGAATCTCAATTGCGAAAAATTGGAATGCCGGGCATTGCGTGAACTGGTGGTGACCATGTGCTGCAGCGTGACGATGGCGTCAAGGATTGGCAGCTTGGTGGTGAAGAAGGTGCCCACGCCGGTCAGCTCCAATCGGTTGGCTCCGAACATGGGATTATTTTCGTCGTCCTGATATTGCTTGACGTACACGCCGTGCAGACCTACCGGACCCATCGGCGTCAGGTACCCCGCTGCGGTCTCCAGCCCATACCAGTCGCCGCTTTTCAACTGGTTGTCCTTGTTTTTTGTGTTGAAACCCAAGATCAGCTTGCCTGACATGGCGATTTTCGCTGAAGGCATGTAGGTGGCTTGTACTTCGGGTCGCAGGGTGTAGTAGTTGCCGAAGCCGATATTGGGTTTGGAGCTCGCGCTGTATTTTCCGGTGGGCATGACCACTGCCGCGCCCGCACGGAATTTCCATGGCCCATGACCGCTCATCCATCCTGCTGCCAACTCAATGTCACCGATGCCCGCAGCTTGACCTCCTTCACCAGCGGCTTGCGCAGCCAGTCCTGCTTGGTAGCCCGCTTCAAATCCGTTTTGCACCGTCGCTTTGGTTGCATCGTTTGGTTGTCCGGGATTTGGCCAGTTCAACGATGGCGATGACGCCATGGGCAGAATGCCGGAAGCACTTTCTGCAATGGGCAGCAGCGCGCCAAAAATGAATTGGCCGCCGTTGTAGAGGTCTGCGGTGACGTAGCCTAGCGCCAGTGCGGCCACCTGGGCATGTCCGCTGGCTTGCAGCGCGACGCGTTTGGCATCGTAAGTGGGGTAGAGTCCGGCAGGTGCTGGTGCCGGTAAAGCCACAGTTCCACCCGGCGCGGTGATGGTCATGTCCTGGCCGTCGTCACCGGTCAATTTTCTGCCATCGATGTAGGTGTAGGCAAGAGCGCCAATCCAGCCCGAACTGTATTGCGGCGCAAAAATTTCACCACCCATGGTGCCTGCCAAGTTGTAGCGCACGCGAAAGTCTTCAGCGGCCAGTGCTGTTCCGGCACATATTGCAGTCATCATGAAAGTGGTGATGCGAAGGTTCCGCAAATGCATTGAGGTGTAGCACCAGCAAAATTTTTGAACTGACATTATCATGCCGCTCACTTTTATTTTTGGAGTTCCCTAGATGAGTAAATTGACCGCGCGTGATTTTGATCAGGAACTGCTGATTCTGTTTGACGCTTACGTTCATGGCGTCATCGACCGGCGCGGTTTTTTGGCGGGAGCTCAAAAGTTTGCAGTAGCCGGCATGAGCGCCAGCGGCTTGTTGGCCGCACTGAGTCCGAATTTTGCGCAGGCACAACAGGTCAATCCAAGTGATGCACGGGTCAAGACCGAACGGCTGGCCTATCCCTCGCCTGATGGTCATGGTTCGGTCAATGGGTACTTGGCGCGCCCGGCCAATATCAGCGGCCCATTGCCGGCCGTTCTTGTGGTCCATGAAAACCGGGGTCTGAACCCGCACATCGAAGACATCGCACGGCGTCTGGCCCTGGATGGCTTCATGGCTTTTGCGCCGGATGCGTTGACGCCACAGGGGGGCTACCCCGGTGATGAGGACAAGGCACGCGATCTGTTTGCCAAGCTGGATCAAGCCAAAACCCGGGAAGATTTTGTGGCCGGCGCGCGTTATCTGAAAAGTCGCGCCGACTGCAGCGGCAAGGTCGGCGTCGTGGGCTTTTGCTGGGGCGGTGGTGTGGCTCATGTGCTGGCCACGCGCGTGCCAGACCTCAATGCGGCGGTTCCTTTTTATGGCAACCATCCTGCGGCAGATGAGGCCGCCAAGGTCAAGGCGCCGCTGTTGATGCATTTTGCCGGGATAGACGAGCGCATCAATGCCAGCTGGCCCGCGTATGAAACTGCGCTCAAGGCGGCTGGCGCGTCTTACACGGCTCATGTGTATGCAGGCACACAACACGGGTTTAACAACGACACTACACCACGGTTTGATGCCGCCAGTGCCAAACTGGCCTGGGGCCGCACGCTGGCCTTTTTTGAAAAAAACCTGAAGGGCTGATACCAGCAGGCTGGTTGGGAGCGTCCTGCCATCGTTATTGACATTCGGTGTTCACAAAAGGGGATTCTTTTCCTATACTGTTTGCAATCACCCGCAGCGGCAATGACTTCAACCATGAATGGAGGCAAGTCAAATGAATCCCGTCTCAGCTGACCAGTTGGCCTTGCAGCGCCTTTATTTCTGGGA
>JBEGLK010000216.1:6477-9181 GCA_041183605.1 Pseudomonadota bacterium | reverse complement strand
CCACAAAACCGCACCACTGCGCGCATCAAGTGACAACACCGCGCCATCGCCAGCCGCTAGCGCCACGGAATTGCCAGTGACTTTGGCCTGCAAAGGAAAATCCACCGGCGCAATTTTGCTGGACCAGGCCGATCGCACCCCCATCAGTGCCGGATTGGGGCCTAAATCTGCAGGTTTGAGCTGCTCAGGGCCACTGGCACAAGCGCACAAACTTGCAACAAGAAAAGTGCTCAACAAGCGACGCACGCCTTGCACGGAACAAATATTTGCCATGATTTTTATTTCCCCGCCGCAACGGCCACTTGATCCTTGGGCACGGCATCAACACCAAGCGCGTTGAGCTTCACCTCGACCAGACGACGGTATTCGGTTCGAGGTTCAAACAGGCGGTATGCCTTCTCATATTCAGTAACCGCCTTGGCTTTGTCGCCTTGCAACACAAAGACATCACCCTTGCGGTCTGCCACCAAAGCTTCAAAACTGGCCGGATAAGACATCGCCAACAACTTCAACGCCTCATCAAAGTTTTTCGATTCGATTGAAATACCGGCCAAACGCAAGCGAGCCAAGGCCTGGTAACCTGCATCGGAGGATTGTTCAGCCACCCAGGCCAAGGCTGCCTTGGCAGCATCGGACTTTCCCAAATTGACATACTGCCTCGCCACGAGCAGGCCTGACTGCTGTGCATAGACCGTCGACGCAAACTTGTCCTTCATGTCAGCAAACACACGCTCCATGCGTGCGGCATCCGCGGCCGTCACGGCACGGTCCACCTCATCAAACAGTGCTGCGGCCTGCTGTGCCTGAGTGCGCTGCCAGTACCGGTAGAAATTCCAGCTGGCAAAGCCGCCCATCACGACAATCAGCACCCAGGTGATGGCATTGCCGTACTGCTTCCAGAAATGCTTGATCTGGTCGAGTTGTTCTTGTTCTTCAAGGTCTAATTGATTGGCCATAAGGGAGTTCCGTTAAGCGGCTGATTGTAGGGTGACAGCCCAGGTCGCGACCTCGGTCAGTGATTGCAGTTGCTGTGCAGCGCCGGCGTCACGCAGGGGCTTCACGGTCACCTGATTGGCCTTGATTTCGTCCTGGCCAAAAATCAGGGCAAAACGTGCGCCACTGGCGTCTGCGCGTTTGAACTGGCTCTTCATGCTGCCCATGGCCTCACCCGTGCTGGTGTGCATCTGCACGCTGACGCCCGCCGCGCGCAAACGCTGCAGGGTTGACAGCACCAGCGGCAAGTCCTGGGGGTTGGTAACGATGGCATAGGCATCCAGGTGTGGCCCCACATTGGGCAGACCCGCGCCCCGAGCCAGTGCCAGCACCCGGTCAACACCCAGCGCCCAGCCCACTGCAGGTGCCGGCTTGCCGCCCAGTTGTTCAAACAGATAGTCGTAACGCCCGCCCGCACATACCGTGCCCTGCGATCCCAGGCGATCGGTGGTGAACTCGAAAACGGTCAGGTTGTAATAGTCCATGCCACGCACCAGCCTCGGGTTCACCGTGTAGGCCACCCCGTTGGCTTGCAAAATATCGGTCAGCGTCTTGAAATGCGCCAGCGATTCAGTGCCCAGGAAATCGAGCAGTTTGGGTGCCGCTTCAACCACTGGCTGCATGGCAGGGTTCTTGGTGTCAAGGATACGCAGCGGGTTGCTGTACAAACGCCGGCGAGCGTCCTCATCAAGCAGCTCGGCGTGTTGTTCCAGATGCGCGATCAGCGCCTTGCGATGCTCCAGTCGCTCATGCGCCTGACCCAGGCTGTTGAGTTCCAGACGCACATCATGCAATCCAATCTCCTGCCACAAGGCATGGGCCATCAGAATCAGTTCGGCATCAACTTCCGGGCCGGCAAAACCCAAAGCCTCGGCGCCAATTTGGTCGAACTGGCGGTAGCGTCCTTTTTGCGGGCGCTCATGACGAAACATCGGCCCCATGTAGTAAAGACGTTTACCGCCGTCGTACAGCAGGTTGTGCTCCAGCGCCGCACGCACCACACCCGCTGTGGCTTCCGGACGCAGGGTCAAAGGGTCGCCATTGAGACGATCCTCAAAACAGTACATTTCCTTCTCGACAATGTCGGTCACTTCACCCAGGCCCCGAATGAACAAGGGTGTGCGCTCGACAATCGGGGTGCGGATATTGCGGTAGGCGTAACGCGCCATCAATGCGCGAACCTTGGCTTCGAGCCATTCGACGGCAGCCGAATCTGGCGGCAACACGTCGTTCATGCCTTTGACAGCAGTCAGTTTCTCAATTTTTGAAATGGTGGATTCGGTCATGACAATTCAAATCAAGGCGTGACAGCCAGTGGCATGCCATAACGCTTTTCAACATAGTTTTCAACAATCGCCTGAAACTCCTCGGCAATACGCTCACCACGCAAAGTCATGCGTTTTTCGCCATCGATGAAGACCGGCGCAGCCGGAGCCTCACCCGTGCCGGGCAAGCTGATGCCGATGTCGGCTTGTTTGCTTTCTCCAGGGCCGTTCACGATGCAGCCCATCACGGCCACTTTCATGGTTTCAACACCAGGATATTTGGTGCGCCAGACCGGCATCTGGGCACGCAGGTAACTCTCAATCTGCTGTGTCAACTCCTGGAACGTGGTGCTGGTGGTTCGCCCACAACCAGGACACGCGGTGACGCTGGGCACAAAGGAGCGGAGTTCCAGGGCCTGCAAAATCTCCGAGGCAATCACCACTTC
>JBEGLK010000216.1:0-6412 GCA_041183605.1 Pseudomonadota bacterium | reverse complement strand
AGTGAAACACGAATGGTGTCACCAATCCCCTCCTGCAACAATATCGACAAGGCGGTGGCAGATGCCACGGCGCCCTTGGTGCCCATGCCGGCTTCAGTCAGGCCAAGATGCAAGGCGTAATTGCTGCGTTTGGCCAACTCACGGTAGACCGAAATCAGGTCCTGTACGCCGCTGACCTTGCAGGACAGAATGATCTGGTCCGGATTCAGCCCCAAATCAACCGCCTGTTGCGCCGACTCAAGCGCCGACGTGATCAGGGCTTCGTACATGACCGGTTTGGCACCCCAGGGTTTGCTGCGACGGCTGTTTTGATCCATCAGGTCAGCCAGCAACTCCTGATCCAGGCTGCCCCAGTTGACACCAATGCGCACCGCCTTGTTCCAGCGAATGGCCGCTTCGATCATCGCACCAAACTGACGGTCGTGTTTGTCGCCCTTGCCCACGTTTCCGGGGTTGATGCGGTACTTGGACAGGGCCTGGGCGCACTCCGGATAATCGGTCAGCAAACGGTGGCCGTTGTAATGGAAGTCGCCGACCAGGGGCACGTCAATGCCCATGCGATCGAGTTGCTCACGAATCGGGGCCACGGCCTGGGCAGCTTCCGGCGTGTTAACCGTCAGTCGCACCAGTTCAGAGCCAGCCAAAGCCAGCTCCTTGACCTGGATTGCGGTACCAATCACATCCACGGTATCGGTGTTGGTCATGGATTGCACCCGCACAGGTGCATCGCCACCCACCGTGACACAACGATTGCCCCAGACAATACGTGCCTGACGCGAGCGACGCGGCGCTGCAGCCGCCATGGCAATGGGCAGGTTTTCTTGCATTACTTCACCTCAAATCGAGCTACATTGGTTTTGGTCACGGCAGTGACATCCAGAGGTTGCCCCCTCACACTCACGGCCACGTCATTTGCACTACCAAGCACCACCGACAAAGGCAGAGGCCCTTGCGATTGGACTTGCTCACCAGGCTCCAGCATTTTGCGCAGCTGCAATACGCCCTGGGCGTCAGTGATTTCCACCCATGACGCGCCACGAGCTTGCAATTGCAATACCGCCACGGCGGAATCGGTCGTGACTGCAGCTTGAACAGGCTTCGCGACGGGTGGCACCGGTGTTTCAGCGACAAGGGCCGACATGGCTGCGACTTTGTCGACGTGCTCTTCGGGCCACAGGGCAACAAGCAGAATGCCCAGCAACAGCAACGCCGCCGCAATGCCAAGAGGATTGACCAAGCGGTTCTTCAGCTGAAGACCAAAAACACCTCGACCTGAATTAAACGGAGTGTTCAAACCCGATTCGTCTGTCTTGACCCGAGGGGTTTCAGCATGCGGCAAAGCCGCCAATATCGGAGTGGCATTGATTTTGAGCACCCGACAAACGCTGGCCGCCAAAGCGCGTGTAAAAACCAGATCGGAAAGGATTTCATATCGATCCGCCTCCAGCGCTTCCAGCTTGAACACGGGGACCTTCAGCGTCACGGCCAGCGCACCAATATGCAGCCCCTGCGCTTCGCGCGCAGTTTTCAATAAAACACCCGCTGATGTCGCGCTGGACAAAGCGGCATCCTCTGACGGCCTGGATTGATCCATCAGCTTATGCTCACTCATCAAAAGCGCCGCGCCGGTAAGCGGATGCTTCTTTGGACTGTGGAAAACGCTTTTCCAGCTGGTTCGCCAATTGCAGCAGCGCGACCCGGTCTGCCAACCGATTTTCGACCTTGATACCTAACCAGAGGGATTCCGCATTGGCCCATTCGCTGTTGTTGAGGCGTCGGATGTAAAACTGTGCCCTGGCGAATTCAGAATTTTGAAACAACAGGTTGGCCAGGTTATAGCCGGTCACGGGATTGCCTGCGTCGTATTCATAGGCTTTGAGCAAACTCTGTTCAGCCTCACGTCGTTGCCCTGCCCTGATTTGACACAGCCCCTGAGCCATATAAGTTTTGGCACGCTCACCATAGCTGGGGCTGGCCAAAGCCCCTGAAAAATCTGCCAAGGCTTCAGAATAACGCGCCTGCTGGCACTTCAACCAGCCCAGATTGTGCAAAATATTAGGGTCGCGGGGGCGAATCGCGAGCGCCTTCAAAAAACTTTCTTGTGCCAGCGTCAATTCGTTGAGACGCATGTAGATCAGCCCGCGCAAACTGTAGGCATCCGCAAAGTCAGGATCGGCCGCCAACGCCAGCTTGACTTCATCCAGCGCAATCGTGGATTTGCCCTGCTCGAGGTAACCCATCGCCAACTCCACCCGGATGCGCGCCCTTTTGCGAGCGTTGGTTTCGTCAGAATCGGTGACCAGATCAGACCTGCCGTCACTACTCTGACCCGCGGTCGGCGCATTGGCGCAAATAAACAAACCCAAACCGCTCATGCACCTGCTCCTTCAGTCCGAGGGGCGGGACCATCAGTGGAGACCGGACGCATCGTTTTGTTGCGCTCCATGCGCACCATCACCCGGGTTCGATCCTTGACATCACCCGCCAACTGCCCACAAGCCGCATCGATATCGTCCCCCCGCGTTTTACGAATTGTGGTAACGATGCCGGCATCATTCAAGATTTTCGCAAATGCCTGCACGCGATCCGGCTTCGAGCGCAACAGCCCCGAGGCCGGAAAAGGATTAAACGGGATCAAATTGAGCTTGCACCAAGCACCCGGATGGGCCTGGATGCGCTCCACCAGTTGGCGGGCGCAAACATCAGAGTCGTTAACACCATCAAGCATGCAGTACTCGAAGGTGATGAAGTCACGCGGCGCATGCGCCAAGTAACGATGACATGCAGCAACCAGTTGGGCCAAAGGGTATTTCAGATTGAGCGGCACCAAGGTGTCACGCAGCGCGTCGTTGGGCGCGTGCAAGGACACGGCGAGCGCAACCGGACAATCCTGGGCCAGCCTGTCAATCATCGGAACGATCCCGGAGGTCGACACGGTCACCCTGCGTCGGGACAGGCCATAGGCGTGATCATCGAGCATCACGCGCAGCGCGGGTATCAACGCGTTGTAGTTTTGCAGGGGTTCACCCATGCCCATCATCACCACATTGGAGATCACACGCTCGTCGCGCTTGAGGTGCTGGCGCAGAAAGTGCTCGGCAAACCAGAGTTGGGCCACAATTTCCCCTGTGCTGAGGTTGCGACTAAAACCCTGATGACCCGTAGAGCAAAACCGGCAGCCAACGGCACAACCCGCCTGTGACGACACACACAGGGTGCCACGATCCGATTCCGGGATAAAAACGGCCTCGACCGCGTTGCCATCCCCTACGTCGAACAGCCACTTGATGGTGCCGTCCGCCGACATGTGCTGAGACACCACGGGCATCGCCTTGATACAGGCGACACCCTTGAGTTTTTCACGCAGTGATTTGGCCAGATCACTCATCTCATCAAACTGGCTGGCCCCTTTTTGATGAATCCAGCGAAACAGTTGAACTGCGCGAAAACGCTTTTCACCCAACCGCTCACAAAAGACGGTCAAGCCCTCAAGATCGAGATCGAGCAGATTAACCGTCATGCCTGCTTTTAGCGCGAGTAAACGTTCATGCCGGCAAAAAAGAATGCAATTTCCACGGCGGCCGTTTCAGCAGCATCAGAACCGTGCACGGCATTGGCATCAATGCTGTCGGCAAAATCAGCACGAATGGTGCCGGGAGCTGCCTTCTTGGGATCGGTTGCGCCCATCAGGTCGCGGTGCTTCAAGATCGCATTCTCACCTTCCAGTGCCTGGATCATGACCGGGCCGGAAATCATGAAATCCACGAGGTCCTTGAAGAAGGGGCGAGCTTTGTGCACAGCATAAAAAGCTTCGGCTTCACCGCGCGACAAATGGACCATTTTTGCTGCCACAATCTTGAGGCCAGCAGCTTCAAAGCGCGCATAAATCTGGCCGATGACGTTTTTTGCAACTGCATCGGGCTTGATGATGGAAAGAGTACGTTCAATAGTCATGGTTTTTTCCTGATAGATAATATTTTTTGACCCACTTGTCAAACCTTCGATGTTAACCTGATCGGTGCCCCGCGCATGCGTCTGTCAGGTCAAAGTCGCATTTCAACGCCCTTTGCCAACGCGTCTTCCGCCTGAAGAACCGGAACCTGCGCCACGTTTGCTGCCTTGCTGCTGTCTTTGGCGGTTGTAACTGTCAGCGCCAATATAACCAAAGTTGGTTTTCAACGGATCTGGCTGGGCATTGTTGCCCGCATTGGCGCTGTTGGCATTTGACTTTTTGCCTCGCCCGGCCTGGTTCCGTACCGCCGGTCGGCGTCCGCGCAGTGGCGAACGCGGCGCACGTTCACGCGCTAAACCGTCATCCGCCAGGGACGTGGCGCCTTCTGTTGCCGCAACAGCCGAATTCCTGGCCTTTTGAGTCAGTGAGTTGATATCACCTGCATCAAGTTCCATCCAGTCACCACGCCTGAGACCACGCGGCAAGACCATGGCGCCGTAGCGGATGCGGATCAAACGACTCACGGCATGACCTACAGCCTCAAACATCCGGCGCACTTCCCTGTTCCGGCCCTCGGAAATGGTCACCCGGTACCAGCAGTTGGCCCCTTCGCCACCACCATCTTCAATGGAGCCGAAATTGGCCAGGCCATCGTCCAGCTTGACGCCATCAAGCAAACGCTTTTTTTCGTCCTGATTGAGGGCACCCAACACCCGCACCGCATATTCACGCTCCAGACCAAAACGTGGGTGCATCAGATTGTTGGCCAACTCACCTGAACTGGTGAACAACAACAAACCTTCCGTGTTGAGATCAAGGCGCCCTACCGATTGCCATTTGCCCTGAAACAACTTGGGCAATTTGCGAAACACGGTCGGCCGGTTTTGCGGATCGTCGTTTGACACCACCTCGCCTGCAGGTTTGTGGTATGCAATGACACGGGCCGGCGGTGGCTCGATCCGGATACGGATGGGCTTGCCATTAACCTTGACATGGTCCCCAAACTGAACCCGCTGGCCAATATGCGCAGGCTCGTTGTTGACGGTGATGCGCCCTTCCAGAATGAGTTGCTCCATCTCGAGCCTGGATCCCATGCCGGCCTGCGCCAATACCTTGTGCAGTTTGGGAGATTCGGGTTGTGGTGGCAGCACTCGCTTGAGAGGTGCCAAAGCCTGCGTGTCCTGGGCATCGAACTGACCTGAAACGACGTCCTCGAACCGGATGACCAGGGACTGTGAGCTACCAGGCTCTTCATAATTCATCTTGATTCCTTTGACTCCAAATTCGCCTTCCCATCCATGGCAACGCCAGCATTGGCATCGTCAGACCAATCCAACTCAGGCGTATGCGCCATGGCCTCATGAGCTTGACTTGAATCAAGCGCTCGACCCAAGTCCTCAAACGCCGAACCGGCCGTCTCCAAAACAGGCAATTGATCCAGCGAAGACAGCCCCAGATCATCCAGAAACTGGCGTGTTGTGGCAAAAAGTGCCGGCCGTCCAATGGTGTCGCGGTGACCAATCACTTCAATCCAGCCCCGGTCCTCCAGTTGTTTGATCGTCAGCGAATTGACGGTCACACCACGAATATCTTCAATGTCACCCCGTGTGACAGGCTGGCGGTAGGCAATGATGGCCAGAGTTTCCAGCGTCGCCCGAGCATATCGGGGCGGTTTTTCGGGATACAGGCGATCCAGATAGACCCGCATTTCTGCACAACTCTGAAAGCGCCAGCCACTGGCCAGCGACACCAACTCAACACCACGATTTGACCAGTCCTGTTGCAATTCAGTCAACAATAGACGGATATCAGCCGAACTGTGCTCTTGCCCCAGAAGTTGCTGCATGTCACGCATGGACATGGGTTGCTGGGCGCAAACCAAAGCGGCTTCAAGAATGCACTTGGCATCCAGCGTTTTCATCGTGTCGTTGTATTGAATATAAGATGTCTATTGACATCGAGACAAAGAATGGAAGGCGCGTCACAATCCGAACAGGCTATCGGCGACGCAGACGCTGCAGAACCAGATTCTGGAACGGGCGCTTATTTATGGTGCCGATTGTACTTGAGACCAAGACCATTCAATGCCACAGAAAAATCGTCAGGAAGATCGGCAAAAAAGGACAACGCCTGCCCGCTGACCGGGTGTTCAAAAGCGAGATGATAGGCATGCAGGGCCTGCCTCGTAATGCCAAGTTCTGTGCTCCCACCATACAGGGCGTCACCCAACAAGGGTGTTTCAACTGGGCCATGTGTACCCTGATCTGGTGGGTCCGGCCGGTGTGCAGGGTGCAATGCACAAGACAGGCCTGTGCGCCGCTGGACAACAACTCGAAGCCTGTTTGGGCGGGCTTGCCGGGATGCAGGTTCAGGTCAACCGCAGCCATGCGCAGTCGATTCGATGGATCACGGCCAATCGCGGCCTCAACCATACATTTCACCGGTCCGATCCAGCTTCCC
>JBEGLK010000215.1:0-4069 GCA_041183605.1 Pseudomonadota bacterium | reverse complement strand
AGCTGGGCGAGCGCCTGTTTGCCGCCGCCAATGCGCCCAAACGGTGGCTGGTCATTGAAAACGCAGGACACAGCGATCTGGACCAAGCCGACCCGACGCGTTACCAGGCCAGCTTGCAGGATTTTGCAAGCACTTATCTTTCAGGCCAGTAGCGGCATCAATTGCGCGTGCAGTTGGGCTGGCGACTCGAAATGAATCCCCTGCCAGCCGCGTGATTGTGCCGCCGCCACATTACCCGCCACGTCATCAATGAAGATGGTGCGACCCGGTTCCAGCACGTAACGTGTTTCCAGCAGGGCAAAAATCTCGGGCTCGGGCTTGACCAGCTGCACATCACCAGAAAACAGGCCGCCCTCGAAGCAGCGCAGGAAATCGTGGTTTCGCTCCAGCGCGCGTGCATAGGGCACCGACATGTTGGACAGGTAGAAAAGCCGCAAGTCGTTTTCCCCTTGCGCGCGTCGCTGCGACAACTGGGTCAGGATGTCGAGCGTGCCCTCGATGGGCGCCAGTTGTTCACCAATGTTCTGCACCAGCTCCGCCACCGCCGCGCGATCCAGCCCGAGTCGGCTGGCCGTCTGGTCAATCACAGCCTGCATGGACAGGGTGCCACGGTCAAAGCTGAGCCAGTCCGGGTGGCCGAACATGGCTTTGGCCAGTGCGGCCGCCTGCTCGGGGTTCGCTGCCCGCTCGGGGAAAGCCGATGCGACCAAGGCCTGGGGCTGCCAGCCAAACAGCACGGCACCAAAATCAAACACCACATTCATGGCCAAGCCCTCAAGCGCGCAAGCGTGCCAGCAAGCCCGCCGTCGAGCCGTCCAGCCCGGTGTTGTCGCCATTGCCGAGCCGGGTCTCTACATTGCGCGCCAGCACCTTGCCCAATTCCACTCCCCACTGGTCAAAGCTGTTGATACCCCAGACCGAGCCGCTGACAAAAACACGGTGTTCCTGCAGGGCGATCAATGCACCCAGGCTGGCCGGGCTGAGTTCATCAAGCAGCAAAAAGGTGCTGGGACGGTTGCCAGTGAAATGTTTGTGCCCACCCGTATCGCTTTGGCCTTGCATCAAGGCCTGCGCCTGCGCCAGCACGTTGGCCAACAGCAGTTTGTGGTGACCAGGCAAATCATGCCGCGGCGTTTTGACCGCCACAAATTCCATCGGCACCACGTCGGTGCCCTGGTGCAGCATCTGGAAATAGGCGTGTTGACCGTTGGTGCCCGGTTCACCCCAGATCACCGGCGCCGTGCCATAAGGCAAGGTCGTGCCATCTGCGTCAACCCGCTTGCCGTTGCTCTCCATCTCGAGCTGCTGCAGGTAGGCCGGGTAACGTTTGAGTGCGCTGTGGTAGGGCGCCACCGAGCGGCTGGTGAAACCGTGGAAGTTTCGGTACCAGACATCGAGCAGACCCAGGCGCACCGGCAAGTTTTGCGCCAGCGGTGCACTGCGAAAGTGTTCGTCCATGGCGTGGCCACCCGCCAGGAATTCCCTGAAATGGCGGGCGCCAATGGCCATCGCCATAGGCAGGCCGATGGCCGACCAGATCGAATACCGGCCACCCACCCAGTCCCAAAAACCGAAAGTGGTGTCGATGCCAAAGGCCTTGGCCGCGTTCACATTGGTCGTGAGGGCCGCGAAATGGCGCGCAATGTTGGTGCCACCATTCGCCTCGAACCAGGTCTTGGCAGACTGCGCATTGGTCATGGTCTCGATGGTGGTGAAAGTCTTGCTGGCGACCAAAAACAGGGTGCTTGCCGGCTTGACTTTGCGCAGCACCGCATCAAGCTCGTGCCCGTCCACATTCGAGACAAAATGGAAACGCTTGCCGGGCAGCACAAAGGCGTCGAGTGCCTGCACCGCCATTTGCGGCCCCAGGTCCGAGCCGCCAATACCGATGTTGACAATGTCGGTGATGTGTTCATCGGCGCGCACGCGTTCAGCATAGGCGAGCATGGCGTCCAGCGTGGCATGCACCTCGTGCAGCGTCTCGGCCATATGCCGGTGCACGGACTGCGCCGGCATGGCCGGGTCCAGCGGTGGTGTGCGCAACAACCAGTGCATGACCGGTCGCTGCTCGGTGCTGTTGATGGCGTCACCCGCAAACATGGCATCACGGTGCGCGACCAGCCCGGTCTGGCGCGCCAACTCGAACAACAAGGCCTCTGTTTCCGCATCGATACGGTTTTTGGACAGGTCGGCAAACACATGGGGGGCGCTTTGGCTGAAAGCCGAAAAACGCCCGGGGTCGGCGGCAAATGCCTTGCGCAGGTCAAAAGCGCGTCCCTTGGACTCATACGCAACTTGCAATTGGCCCCAGGCGGGGGTGCGGTCACAACGGATACGGTTCATCAATCACCTCACAGATCTAAAAATACTGCCCATCCGCCAAGTCCCCTGTAGGGCCGAATTTATTCGGCCAGGCCGGTGCAAGTCGACTGCACCAACACCCTGCAACGAATCCTGGCGCTGTGTTCATGGAGAGTCGGGCGCAATGACGGAATGACGTCAAGCAGCCAGCAACATCTGGTCCAGCTTGCCGGCATCAACACAGAAAGCACGAATCCCCTCGGCCAGCTTCTCGGTGCCCATGGCGTCCTGGTTCAGCGCAAAACGGAAACCGGCTTCATCGAATGCCACATGCTCCAAGTCCAGCGCCTGCGCCGCCCGCGCATCGAGCACACGCGCCAGCGGCGCCTGGCGCTCCGTCAGCTGGGCCAGCAACTCCGGGCTGATGGTCAGCAGGTCGCAGCCAGCGAGTGCCGTGATCTGTCCAACATTGCGGAAACTCGCACCCATGACCTCGGTGGTGATGCCGAATTTCTTGTAATAGTTGAAGATCTGCGTGACCGACTTCACGCCGGGGTCGTTGACGCCCGCGTGGTCCGCCTCGACCCAGGCGGCTCCCGCAGATTTTTTGTACCAGTCGTAAATGCGGCCGACAAAGGGCGAGATCAGTTGCACCCCGGCCTGGCCACAGGCCACCGCTTGGCAGAACGAAAACAGCAGGGTCAAATTGGTATGAATGCCGCGCTGCTCGAGCCGCCTGGCCGCCTGGATGCCCTCCCAGGTGGCAGCTACCTTGATCAGCACCCGGTCGATGTGAATACCCTGCGCTTGGTAAAGCTCGATCAAACGCTCGGCGCGGCTGTAGGTGGCTTCGGTATCGAAACTCAAGCGTGCATCGACCTCGGTCGAGACCCGCCCCGGAATGAGGGACAGAATTTCGCAGCCGAAACGCACCAGCAACCGGTCGGTGACTTCGTCAAGCGGCCGGCCTCGGTGCTGCGCCACGGTCTCGTCAAGCAGCGAGCGGTATTCGGGCTTTTGCACCGCCTTGAGAATCAGCGACGGGTTGGTGGTGGCATCGGTCGGTTGGAAGGCTTCAATTTGCCTGAAATCGCCGGTGTCGGCGACCACCGTGGTGAATTGTTTGAGGGCAGTAAGTTGGTTCATGTGCACATTATCAGGGTGTCGCCAACCGGGCCGGTACGATGCAGTTACACCGCAGCCACCACCGACACGCCGTGGTCTGCCAGCGTCAGTCCAACCTCGCTGCCCAAGTTCAACACGTCAGTCAGGTCGGGCGAGACCACAAAGATCGGACCGAGGGCGGTGTCGAAGGTGTATTCAAAAAAACTGCCCAGATAGGCCGACTTGCGCAAAGTGGCTGCCAACCCGGTGCCATCACGGTGGATATGCCAGGCTTCCGGGCGAACTGCCACCTTGACCGCACCGGCCGCCACCGCCTGACGCGAGGAGACCGACAAGGGCCCCAGTTGGACCACGCCCGCGACATCCGCAACACCGGGGAATAACATGGCCTCACCCATGAAACCGGCGACAAACTCGCTGCCGGGTCGCTCGTACATGTCCTGGGGTGTGCCGCGCTGCGCGATCAGGCCATCGTTCATGACGATGATCTGGTCACTCACAGCCAGCGCCTCGCTCTGGTCATGGGTGACGTAGGCCACAGTCAGGTGCAGGCGCTGCTGCAGACTGCGGATTTCCTCGCGCATGTCACGGCGCAGGCGCGCATCCAGGTTGCTCAGGGGCTCATCAAACAACAAGACCCCGG
>JBEGLK010000214.1:0-4112 GCA_041183605.1 Pseudomonadota bacterium | reverse complement strand
GCCCTGATCCACGCTGGGCCGCACCGGCGATTGCATGACCACATACACGTAACGACGCGACACCGCACTGGCCCGGCAGTGAAATGACTTCGGCACCACCTTGGCCCACTGCACCGCAATGTCGCGCGGCAACAGGGCGTTGGGGCCACGTACCCAGGCACTGGCGGGCCGATCCAGCGGCGTGTCAAAGTGCACCACCTGCATCAGGCCGTGAACACCTGCATCGGTACGCCCGGCGCACAGGGTGGAAACCCGGTGATTGGCAAAACGAGACAGGGCAGCTTCAAGCTGATCCTGAACGGTTTGCCGGGAGGGCTGACTTTGCCAGCCCTGGTAATGTCCGCCGTGATAACTGATGCCTAGGGCGACACGGACAAGCTCGGGCGGCTCACAACCCATCCGTGTTGACCATCACAGTTGGCTCAACGCCTGCTGCGCCTTGGCCTTGAGCGGGCCATCGGCTTCGTCGATCACCTGCTGAATCAGTTCCCGGGCGACGTCCTTGCCGCCATTTGCCAAGAACTCGTCGGCCAGCGCCAGTTTGGATTCCAGTGCCTCGGCCTGCCCCACTGACGGTTGTTTGGTGGGCACACCATCACTGTCATCCAGGTCCAGCGACAAGGTGTCAAAGTCAAACTCGAGCATCTGCGTCGGCACCTCGGCAGCAGGCGAGGCAGCGGGCGTCTCTACAGGTGCAGTTGCGGGAGCCGGTTCATCCAGGGAGAAATCAAGATCAAAGTCGAGATCCACTGAACTGTCGGCCGGCGCCTGGGCGGGCTCTGCGGACACGGGGGATCCCGTGGATTCTGCAACCGTTGTCGCCGCCAGGGGCTCCACCGGCAACGATGGAAACGATGGTTCCGCTACAGCCACCGGCTGACTACCTGCCAGGTACAAGGCGTTACCAGGCTCCAAAGCCAGTCCGTCTGAACAAATTTGAGTCCACTGGGCTTCATTGTTTTTCAGCAGCGGGCGCACCAAACCAGCCATCTCGGCGTAGGAGCCGGCGTCCTGGCGCTTGGCGTAAATTTCCAGCAATTTTTGATAGATGGCGACACGCTCAGGCTGGGTGACCAAGGCATCTTTGAGGACTTCTTCGGCCTGAAGGTCGCGTCCGTAAGCCAGGTACACCTCCGCCTCGGCCAACGGATCGGTATCTTCGACCGCATCCAGCTGGCTGGTGGCGTAGGACATCGCAGAGCTCGCGGGCGCGGACTCCTGCGTGTCCACTCTCTGGCCACCGCTGTCACCAAAAAATGACTCGGCGTGGAAACTGCTTTCCATGAAGGAGCTGTCAGCCTCCGCCTTTTTCTGGCGCTGGCGGAATTTGTAGAAACCCAGTCCGCCCAGCAACAGCACCAGCGCAGAGCCCAAGGCCGGCAACATGGGGTTGGCAGTCAGCTCGTCCAGGAAACCCGAGACTGGCGACGCCGGCGTGGCTGGGGCTGGCACCACCGGTTTGGGCAGGCCGGGTCCCGAAGCAGGTGTTTGCGCAGAGGTGCTAGCACCACCTGCGCCGGACGCAGCGCCGGAGGCCGCGCCCGCCGCTGCCATGGATGCCGCTGTCTGGGCCAACTGGCTGAGTTCAGCCGTGTTCTGGTTGATCTGGGCTGCCCGTTTGGCATTGTCTTCGGCAGTACGCGCCAAGGCCAATTGCTCAAGTTCAGCAGCGCTCTGGACGGAACCCTTGGACAGGGTCAACTTGTCCGGCGTTTGCGCTGAAGGCTTTTTGTCGTCAACACGGGCCTGGATGGTGCCACTGATACTGCGGTCAGCCGGGGTGACCTGGGTCCCACCCGGGGTGCTGGCCAGTTCATGACGGTAGCGGTTGAAGTCCTTGCTTTGTGCCGTGATGATCTGGCTGGCCTGCGTGGCAGAAACGGCGTTGGCCTGTTTTTCCGTCGGCAGGGCCACGATGGAACCGGCCTTGATGCGGTTGATATTGCCCTCGATGAAGGCGTTCGGATTGCCGCGCTGAATGGCCACCAGCATTTGGTCCAGGGACACATCAGCCAGCTTGTGGGCGATGGCGATCTTGCTGGCACTGTCGCCCGGTCGCACTTTCACCGTACGTTGTGCGTCGTTGGCCGCAGGCGCCGCAGATTTGGCCTCTGCGGGTTGGCGCGTGACTGGCGGGTTGGCCTGTGCCACAGGGCGCGGCGCTTGAACCGCACGGGGCTCGGCCACCGGCACGGCTGCGGAACGCGGCGTGGACACAGGTGCCGGGACGGGTTGCACCACGACTGGCGCAGGACGCATGCCGGGCGGATCAAACAGCATGGTGTAGTTGCGCACCAGGCGGCCACTTTGCCAGGCGGCATCCAGAATCAGGTCAACAAAAGGCTCCTGAACCACGCGATCACTGCTGAGTCGCAAATAAGAACGGCCATCCGGGCGCTTTTGCAAAGACATCCGCATGCCGGTCAGCACCGGGTTGTAATCCAGCCCGGCGGACCTGAAATTAGCCGCCGAGGCCGGCTGGACCTTGAGCGAGGCAGCCTCATCGGCATTGATGTCAGAAATCTCGATTTCGGCCTGTAAAGGCTCACCGAGCGCAGACTGAACCGTGATGCGCCCCAGCGACAGGGCCAGCGCATTGGAGCCACTCAATGCCAGAAGCGCAGCAAGAGCTACGGCTGTGGGTTCCCATCGGCAGGACTTAGCAATCAATTTTTACTCCAGTTTCAACCAGCAAAAGACAGGAACTCACCCCGGGCTTCCATACCCTGAATTGACAAATGCCAATTCGCGTTGGCGC
Organism: Pseudomonadota bacterium; assembly: GCA_041183605.1. Classification (GTDB taxonomy): domain Bacteria; phylum Pseudomonadota; class Gammaproteobacteria; order Burkholderiales; family Burkholderiaceae_C; genus Rhodoferax. The sequence goes on along the minus strand of JBEGLK010000214.1, from coordinate 1,354 downwards.
AACGGACCCAGGCTGCTTTCAACCGGCGATTCTATAGGGTGAAATTACACACCCGGTACTTCATGATGCATCACATGCCCCGCATGTGTGCACCTCTCACAACGTTCAGGCTTGCAGCAGGATTCGCAACATGCGGCGCAATGGCTCGGCAGCACCCCAGAGCAACTGGTCCCCAATGGTGAACGCACCCACGTACTCAGGCCCCATGGCCATCTTGCGGATACGACCCACGGGAATCGTCATGGTGCCGGTCACGGCCACAGGCGTCAGGTCCCGGATGGTGGCTTCGCGCGTGTTGGGCACCACTTTGACCCAGGGGTTGTCTGCCGCGATCATGGCTTCGATGTCGGCCACAGGCACGTCTTTTTTGAGCTTGAAGGTCAGCGCCTGGCTATGGCAACGCATGGCACCCACGCGCACACAGAAGCCGTCCACCGGGGTTTCGATGGAGCCGAAGTCCGCACCCTGACCCAGAATCTTGTTGGTCTCGGCCTGACCCTTCCACTCTTCCTTGGACATGCCGTTGCCAAGATCCTTGTCGATCCAGGGAATCAGTGAACCGCCCAGGGGAACACCAAAGTTGGCGGTCTCAGCGGCAGAAAGGGCGCGCTGCTTGGCGATGACCTTCCGGTCGATCTCCAGAATCGCGCTCTTGGGGTCGTCCAGCATGGAGCGCACTTCGGCGTTCAGGGTGCCGTACTGCGTCAGCAGTTCGCGCATGTGCTGTGCACCACCACCGGAGGCAGCCTGGTAAGTCTGGGTGCTCATCCACTCCACCAGGCCGGCCTTGTACAGTGCGCCCACGCCCATCAGCATGCAGCTCACGGTGCAGTTGCCACCGATCCAGTTCTTGCCACCACCGTTCAGCGCCTTTTGAATCACCGGCATGTTCACCGGGTCAAGGATGATGACGGCGTCCTTTTCCATGCGCAGGGTGGAGGCAGCATCGATCCAGTGGCCGCTCCAGCCAGCCGCGCGCAGCTTGGGGAAGATTTGGGTGGTGTAGTCACCGCCCTGGGCGCTGATGATGATGTCGCAGCGCTTGAGCGCATCAATGTTGAAGGCATCCTGCAGGGTGGTTTCGTTCTTGGCCTGCGCCGGGGCCTTGCCACCCGCGTCGGATGTTGAGAAGAATACAGGCTCGATCAGGCCGAAGTCGCCCTCTGCCTGCATACGGTCCATCAGGACCGAACCCACCATGCCACGCCAGCCTACCAGGCCAACCAGATTTCCGATTTTCATAATGAGAGCCCTTTCAGATTGTTTGAAATAAGAATTTCATCTGCCCGGCTCGTCTGGCCGGTAGGGGCGCGACGAACCGGGCTGAGTCAGCCGGTAATTGTCTTGGTCACGA